>NZ_CAWQTY010000159.1:0-53487 GCF_963897815.1 Xenorhabdus sp. Sc-CR9 | reverse complement strand
TGTTAGTTCATAATGAATTAACTGTTGTTCACTCTTCAAGACTTGGTAATCTTTTTCGCCTTGCGGCGTGAGATACAGTCCTGCGAGTGCCCACACAGATTGTCTGATTAACTTGTTAAAGAGCGGGGCAACCGGGAAGTGACTTCCGGGTTGCGAGGCTGCGTATCTTACGCTGTTTGCCTCCGGAGTCAAGCGTTTATTTTCGCTCTTTTCCGACTTCCCGCCGCGGCCTGTCTCAGCGCAGCGTCGGTCAGTGGTGGCGCATTATAGGGGGTTTTCCGCCGCTGACAAGAGTTTTTTTCAAAAAAATTACTGCTCGCTGCATTACACAGCAAAACGCCAGTTTATACCATATTACACACAAAGTTATCCACAATTTGATATTTTGCTAAAATTTGTCGAGCATCACGCAAACGTTTTCGTTACAATCTGAGAAGGAAAAATCGCCACATGATTTTTTTAGGTTGTTTTGAAATGTTATTGCTTAAGCCATTTTTTTCTCTCAATCAGTGGATTTTCTCAATAACACATTCTTGTTTTATGAAATTCAAGGGATCACACCAATGCAACAGCTTCGTCCTATCCATCGCGCCCTGCTGAGTGTTTCTGACAAAGTGGGGGTTGTTGAATTCGCCAAAGCCTTATCTAAACGCGGTGTCGAACTGCTTTCAACAGGGGGCACTGCTCGCCTACTGGCCGAAGCCGGACTAAATGTCACTGAGGTTTCCGACTACACGGGTTTCCCCGAAATGATGGATGGGCGGGTTAAAACTCTTCACCCTAAAGTTCATGGCGGCATTCTAGGCCGACGTGGGCAGGATGATGATGTAATGGCAAAACATCAGATTGCCCCGATTGATATGGTGGTCGTTAATCTTTATCCCTTCGCCCAAACCGTCGCAAAACCAGACTGCTCCCTGGAAGATGCCATCGAAAATATTGATATCGGTGGCCCGACAATGGTTCGCTCTGCGGCTAAAAATCACAAGGATGTTGTGATTGTTGTCAATAGCCAGGATTACAACAATATTATTGAGGAAATGGATAGCAACCAAAACTCGCTGACGCAACCTACCCGCTTTAATTTAGCCATCAAGGCATTCGAGCATACAGCCGCTTATGACAGCATGATTGCTAACTACTTTGGCACACTGGTTCCCCCTTATCATGGTGAGACAAGACAACCATCAGGGCGTTTTCCCCGCACTCTGAATCTGAACTACATTAAAAAGCAAGATATGCGTTATGGTGAGAACAGCCATCAAGATGCAGCTTTCTATATAGAAGAAGAAATTACTGAAGCTTCGATTGCTACAGCAACCCAATTACAGGGTAAAGCGCTTTCTTATAATAATATTGCGGATACCGACGCTGCGTTAGAGTGTGTAAAAGTATTTTCCGAACCTGCCTGTGTGATTGTCAAACACGCCAATCCTTGTGGTGTTGCAGTGAGTACTGATATTCATACCGCTTATGACCATGCTTTCAAAACTGATCCTACTTCCGCATTCGGTGGCATCATTGCGTTTAACCGAGAATTGGATGCTGATACCGCGAAAACTATTATCGAACGCCAATTTGTTGAAGTCATTATTGCTCCTTCTATTAATGAAACAGCCTTGCCAATTCTGGCGACCAAACAAAATGTCCGTGTTCTGGCATGCGGAGAATGGCACTCACCAGTTGCAGAACTCGATTTCAAACGTGTTAACGGTGGATTACTGGTACAGGATCGCGATTTAGGTATGGTAGACGAGGATGATCTGCGGGTTGTCTCCAAACGCCAGCCAACGAAACAAGAAATGCAGGATGCGCTGTTCTGCTGGAAAGTAGCAAAATTTGTCAAATCCAATGCCATTGTTTATGCCAAGAACAATATGACAATTGGTATTGGCGCAGGGCAAATGAGCCGTGTTTACTCAGCTAAAATAGCGGGTATTAAAGCGGAAGATGAAAGATTAGAGGTTAGAGGCTGTGCCATGGCTTCAGATGCCTTTTTCCCGTTCCGGGATGGCATTGATGCCGCAGCCGCAGTAGGTGTGAGCTGTGTCATCCAACCGGGTGGTTCCATTCGGGATGATGAAGTTATTGCTGCTGCTGATGAACACGGTATCGCAATGATCTTCACTGGCATGCGTCATTTCCGCCATTAACAATCTTTCGCCTGAATAATAGGAGCCTTAAATGAATGTATTGATTATCGGCAATGGTGGAAGAGAACATGCGTTAGCATGGAAAGCGGCACAATCACCTTTGGCAGATAAGGTTTATGTCGCACCGGGTAATGCAGGCACTGCGCTGGAAGCGAATTTAGAAAATGTGAACATTACCGCGACCGATATTGATGGATTACTGAAGTTTGCCCAAAGCCATGATATCGGTTTGACCATCGTGGGGCCTGAGGCTCCACTGGTTATCGGTGTAGTTGATGCTTTCCGGCAAGCAGGGCTAACTATTTTCGGCCCGACAAAAGCGGCGGCTCAACTCGAAGGTTCCAAAGCCTTCACCAAAGATTTCCTCGCCCGTCATCATATTCCCACCGCAGCCTACCAGAATTTCACGGAAATTGAGCCAGCACTGGCCTATTTGGAAAAAACGGGAATTCCGATTGTCATTAAAGCGGATGGCCTGGCTGCTGGTAAAGGTGTCGTTGTCGCCATGACTATAGAAGAAGCGCAGAATGCCGTTAAAGACATGCTGGCAGGTAATGCGTTTGGTGATGCAGGGCATCGTATCGTCATTGAAGAATTTTTGGATGGCGAAGAAGCCAGTTTTATTGTCATGGTTGATGGTAAAAACGTGGTTCCTATGGCTACCAGTCAGGATCACAAACGTGTAGGTGACGGCGATACCGGGCCAAATACCGGCGGTATGGGCGCTTACTCACCAGCCCCTGTCGTCACGAATGATATTCACCAATGTGTCATGGAAAAAATCATTTACCCTACTGTCGAGGGAATGGCAGCCGAGGGGCGTACTTATGTCGGCTTTCTCTATGCTGGCCTGATGATTGATAAACAAGGTGAACCCAAAGTCATCGAATTTAACTGCCGTTTTGGTGATCCTGAAACTCAACCCATTATGATGCGTTTGCACTCTGATTTAGTCGAACTTTGTCTTGCAGGGGCACAAGGCCAATTAAACGGGAAAATATCCTTATGGGATCCCCGCCCGGCATTAGGTGTTGTACTGGCGGCAGGAGGATACCCCGCCAATTACGCTAAAGGTGATGTTATCAGCGGGTTAGCGCAAGATACAGAAACCGATGAAAAGATCTTTCACGCAGGGACAGATTTTAAGGATGAAAACGTTGTCACTGCAGGCGGGCGTGTTTTGTGTGTCGCCGCTTTGGGCAACGATATTGCCGAAGCACAGAAAAAAGCCTACCAGAGAGTGGGGCACATTAACTGGGAAGGGTGTTTTTACCGCAAAGATATCGGCTATCGAGCGATTGCCCGCTTGAAATAAGTCAATTCTACACCGACGAAAGTAACAGCTTTACAGCTTATCTTTCGTCGGTTCCCAACGACAAAAATCATCATTGGCGACCAACAATAACTGTTTTCCCGCTGACGAATCCAGCCAAGCAATAGTCAATGAGCCAGAGCTATTACTTTGCCTTTCCTTAAGCCATTTCTGATCATCAGGTTCAAACTCAATGGATAATTGTTTCCCCGAACAAGCAGTAACCTGACCGTGCTGCCAGTGCCCCTGTAATAGCTTACTTCCTTTTGCAATTAAGGAGTTGCTGACGTCCAGTACCTGCCTGGCATCAAGCTGTAGACGTTTCACATCATTATCGGAAAGTATTTCATTACGTTCTTTTAATTGCCGCAGTTTAAAAATGACTGCGTTGTTTTGATCGATACGCAATGTTTCCTCAATTGGCGTTTTATCACTTAAGGAATTACCAAGCACATTGCGACGGATTTGCCACAAACTGCCATGACGATATTCGTAGAAAGTAACAGTAGTACTTTTATTATGATAGGGGCTGTAAACGCTCATAATGACCTGAGGCTTACTATTTTGATCATTCAGTCGCCATAAACGGATAACGCCGTTATCAGTTACAAGACCACTGGCGTTGAAAAGTGGTGTTTTGGGTTGAATCGAACAGGCGCTGAGCAAAGAGATGAACCCTAATGCTAACAGCCCCTGTAGAATCAACAAAAGGGGTTTTAAATATCCCCCTCTCATTTTTTTTCGCAATGAGATTACTTAACTGCGTCTTTCAGTGCTTTACCAGCGGAGAAAGCAGGTACGTTTGCTGCTGCAATTTTAATTTCTTTACCAGTCTGTGGGTTACGGCCTGTACGTTCTGCGCGGTGGTTAACTTTGAAAGTACCAAAGCCTACCAGCTGCACTGCATCACCATTTTTCAGGGATTCAGTGATTGCATTCAAAGTTGACTCCAGAGCAGCTTTAGCCTGAGTTTTAGTCAGATCTGCGCCTGCTGCAATTGCATCAACTAATTCGGTCTTATTCATAGATTATCCTTACAGTGTGTTTATCGTTTGCAAAGCATCGAGTGCGACGGATATGCCGATTTGACAGCACCCCTGCATACACGCACCGATAGCCACTTCTTTTCGCCCCCCAATGTAGAACAGAGTGAGGGCAAATGTGAAGCCTTTAAATACGGCAAATCAAGCATTAAGTCACGTTTTTATGAGTTATTGCTCCAAATTTATGCCGATATTGCTAACCTCCGATTCACGGAGATCAGCTTTTAATCCTTTAATTAGTTCGATGTCCCGTTCTTCGCAATTAGCCAATAAACGGTAAATTTCCCATTGAATGTCCCACTCTTCTTCAATGGTAGGTAATACTTTTAATTCATCCTCAGTCATTTCCCTACCAGCCTGCGTCATTTCCAGCATAGCAACAGTACGGACGGACATTTCACTGACAGCTATTGCATGTTCTAACGTCGAGCCACTCAAACGAGAATGAATTGCTTCACTCAATGCAATGCACGCATCAATCGCTGGATACACACCATAAATATCATAACTCTCTGATGATGGGATAATGGTCTCTAACTTTTCCAGCTGACTATCAAAATTCACTTTTGCATCTTTAACGACCAATACTTCCCACACAAGATCCAAAATACGGCGATACTGTAAGGGGTCTGCAAACCCACTCTGGAGACAAAACACCTGATAGTTTGGATACATCCGCTCACATAGACTAGCCATAAAAGTCAAATGTTGCCAACTTTCAAGCTTCTCCAACCTCAGGTGGATCGGGTTTCTTAACATTGGTCGTTACTCATAATGCTTAATTTGCGCCGAAGTTTACCTGAAAATCAAGAATATCCACACATTTCCGCCACAATTATAGATTTTTCTGCATTGTTTGCTTAAAAAACGGCCTATTTGAGGCGATCCCATCCGCCCAACGAGTCGGTTCAGGGAGTCTATAACCTTTCATACACTGTTCAACCCAGAATACCGCGCTGTTAATACTGATCTGATGACCGATGGAAATATAGAGCGGATTACATCTTTTTTTGCTGCGGAATACGACACCGATCTGTTCACCACGATCCACCAACGGCTGACGACTTCCCGGAGCATCTCCTACAGATGCATGTTCACCACACAGGCGGCTTTTTGCTACACCGATTGTTGGAACATCCACCAGCAATCCAAAATGGCTGGCTATTCCAAAACGTCGGGGATGGGCAATCCCCTGACCATCCACCATAAGCAAATCAGGCCGCAGTCTTAATTTTTGCCATGCAGCCATCAATGCAGGATATTCACGAAATGAGAGTAAGCCGGGGATATAAGGAAGTACTGTGTCAATTCTGGCGATTTGGTATTCGATCAATTCTAATGAGGGATAGTGCAAAACCGCAATAGCGGCACGCGTCACCGCACCGCCATCTTCAAACCCAACATCAGCACCCGCAATCAACTTTGGCGTAAAAGATGTAGAAAACACATCATGGCGGATAACCTGCCGTGATGTCTCTATCTGTTCCTGACGTAGTGCCTTTGTGTCAATCATAAAGTCATTGATGATATTTTGCTGAAAGTCTGTGTACTGCTTCGACAAAGGCACCGGCATGCTCTGGTGGAACATCCTGATGAATGCCATGTCCCAAATTGAAAACATGCCCGTTGCCTACACCAAAATCTTGTAAAATTCTCGAAACTTCTTCTTCAATTCGTGCCGGTGCAGCATACAGCGTAGATGGGTCCATATTACCCTGTAAAGCAACCTTATCTCCAACACGACGGCGGGCATCAGCAATATTCGTCGTCCAATCCAACCCAAGTGCATCACACCCCGTTGCCGCCATCGCCTCAAGCCATTGGCCTCCCCCTTTGGTAAACAGGGTAACAGGCACACGACGGCCTTCGTGTTCACGGATCAACCCATCTACAATTTTATGCATATATTGCAGGGAAAACTCCAGATAAGCGCGATGAGATAAGACTCCACCCCAAGTATCGAAAATCATGACAGATTGAGCGCCCGCTTTAATTTGCGCGTTTAGATATAGAATAACGCTGTTTGCCAATTTATCCAGTAACATATGCAATGTCGCAGGTTCAGCATACATCATGGCTTTAATTTTGGTAAATGCCTTGCTGCTTCCTCCTTCAACCATATAGGTTGCCAGTGTCCACGGGCTACCGGAAAAACCGATCAGAGGAACCTGACCTGCCAACGCCTTGCGGATCGCACGAACAACATCCATCACATAGCCCAGCGCCATTTCTGGATCAGGGACAGGCAATTTTTCCACATCGGCATGATTAAGAATCGGAGATTGAAAACGTGGCCCTTCTCCTGCTTCAAAATAAAGCCCCAACCCCATCGCATCAGGAATAGTCAAGATATCAGAAAACAGGATCGCAGCATCCAGAGGAAAACGGCGCAGGGGCTGAAGCGTGACTTCGCAAGCCAGCTCAGTATTTTTACATAACGAGATGAAATCTCCCGCCTCCTGACGTGTCGCTTTATATTCTGGTAAATATCGACCGGCCTGACGCATCATCCACACAGGTGTGATATCAACAGGCTGACGCAATAAGGCACGCAGATAGCGGTCGTTTTTCAACTCATTCATGACAGGCTCCCTTTGATTATCGACAAAAAGCGTGTGCATGATAACACGTCGGAAACCGAACTTCCGTCTTGACCTCCAATAAATAAACGTTCAAGCAGCAACACCTGTAGTCTTTCAAACTACGGCTTTATTGGCTTAACTCGAAATCCATTGGGTATATAACGAACAACACCGGCTGAAAAAATTTATGGGCGGAGTCACAAAACCCGGAACAAGGACTATGCCCACCAGCTCATTGCCTCCATTATGTTACATTTATGTTACCAACGTGTTATACGAAGGAAGGGCTTCTCACGTTGCCATCATCCTTCATTGTTCGCGCTCTTCAGTAAATCGTTAAATGAATTGATTTACGTTAGTTAATTGACTGCATCAAAGTACTTATGAAGTTATTTTCATTGATAAATAACCTATTAGACGACCTACATGGAGGAGTTTCGATTGATACGTTTATCCACTTTAGTACTGGCTATTGGCTTGGCACTAGGCACTCAGGCGCAGGCCGAAGAAAATAAACCGGGTTCTGATCACACGAACGCATCAAGTGATCAGGTAAAGGAGGTGAGTGTGAGCGGTGAAGCTAATCAACAGCAGTACAAGAGCAAAAACCCTTTCTTCTCCACAAGCGAACTACCATTTCAGGCTCCTCCGTTCGATAAAATAAAAGAAACAGACTATGCACCCGCAATTACTGCCGGTATTAAACAGAAACTGGAAGAGATCGGGAAAATAGCCAATAATCCCGCCACGCCTGACTTTGAAAATACATTTGTCGCACTGGAGAAATCAGGCGCAATGTTGACACGGGTAATTAGCGTATTTGGAGCGATGACATCAGCTAACAGCACTGACAAACTACAAAAACTGGATGAGGATGTTTCACCAAAGCTGGCGGCGATGAAGGATGAAATTATGTTGAACAGTAAACTGTTCAACCGTATCAAAGCTGTTTATCAGCAGCGCGAAACGTTGAATCTGGACCCGGAATCGCGCCGATTGGTGGAAGTGACTTATCAACGCTTCGAGTTAGCAGGGGCTAACTTGTCTGATCCGGATAAAGTAAAGTTAAAAGCGTTGAATCAGGAAGCAGCAATACTCAGTACCCAGTTCACCAATAAATTGCTGGCAGCAACCAAGAATGGCGCGCTGGTGGTTCAAGATAAAGCCTGGCTGGGTGGGCTATCCGATGGCGAAATTGCTGCGGCTGCTCAGGCTGCCAATGAGCGTAAGCTAGACAACCAATGGCTGTTGGTATTGCAAAACACCACTCAGCAACCACGTTTGCAAGACCTGAAAGATCGCAATACACGTAAGGCGTTATTTGAAGCCTCGTGGAGCCGAGCCGAAAAAGGTGACGATAATGACACGCGTCAAACCCTGAGCCAATTAGCGAAGCTCCGTGCTGAGCAGGCTAATCTGCTGGGCTTCCCGGATTATGCATCGTGGAAACTGCAAAATCAGATGGCAAAAACGCCTAAAGCCGCGCTGAAATTTTTACGCGATATCGTACCAGCGGCAACGGCACGCGCTGAGCGCGAGGCCAAAGACATTCAGGCAGTGATTGACCAGCAAAAAGGAGACTTCAAGCTGGAGGCTTGGGATTGGTCGTTTTATGCTGAACAGGTACGCCAAGCAAAATATGATTTGGATGAGTCACAGATTAAGCCGTATTTCGAGCTGAATAACGTTCTGAACAATGGCGTATTCTATGCTGCTAATCTGCTGTATGGCATCACTTTTAAAGAACGTAAAGATATTCCGGTTTATCAACCCGATGTCCGCGTGTATGAAGTTTTCGATAAAGACGGGAAGCCGTTGGCGTTGTTTTATACCGATAACTTCAAACGTGACAATAAAGGGGGTGGAGCTTGGATGAATAATTTTGTCGGTCAGTCAAAGCTCATTGGAACCAAACCGGTGATTTACAACGTCACCAACTTTACCAAACCTGCGCCGGGCCAGCCCGCACTATTGTCGTATGATGAAGTGATTATCCTGTTCCATGAATTTGGGCATACCTTGCACGGCATGTTTGCCGATCAGAAATATCCGAGCCTGTCCGGTACCAATACCGCCCGTGATTTTGTGGAATTTCCCTCACAACTTAATGAGTACTGGGCGCGTGATCCAAAGGTATTTGCCCATTACGCCAAGCATTACCAAACCGGTGAAGCCATGCCACAGGCGTTGGTGGATAAGATCAATAAGGCTGACAAATTCAACAAAGGTTACCTCATGACCGAGCTGCTGTCAGCCGCATTGTTGGACATGCACTGGCATATGCTGGCCGCTGATCAGCCACAGAAGGATGTAGATAAATTTGAAGGGGCGTCTCTGCAACAAGACAATATCGCTCTCAGCTACGTGCCCCCGCGCTATCGTTCCAGCTATTTCAAACACATTTGGGGTGGCGGCTATGCTGCCGGCTATTACGCTTATTTGTGGACAGAAATGCTGGCAGACGATGCCTTTGCCTGGTTTACCGAACACGGAGGATTGACGCCAGAGAATGGCCAACGTTTCCGCGATAAGGTGCTGTCACGTGGCAATAGTGAAGACCTGGAAAAGCTGTATATCGACTTCCGCGGTAAGCCACCAAGTATTGAGCCTATGCTAGAAAACCGGGGCCTAAAGGAACAAAAAGAATAAGGTATATTGCCATACCTTATGGGTTTTAAAATGAAGGGGATATACAGTCACAGTTGTATTAGCCGTTGCCGGTTATCCCCTTGCAGATCCGAACATGTTTTTAAAAGGCCTTTCTCAACTCATTGAGTAATTAACATGACTGCTGGCGACATAACGCAACCGTATCTTCAATTAAACGACGGGAAATCGTATCAGAAGGAGGGATCAAAGGAAGGTTATCGTAGCGATACCAGTCTGCGCTGATAAGTTCAACGGGATCAATTGTAATTTCACCACTATCATAATCGGCCAAAAATCCTACCATCAAGGAGTTCGGGAAAGGCCATGGTTGAGAAGCGACATATCGCAAGTTACGGATTTTAATTCCACTCTCTTCCATCACTTCGCGATGCACCGCTTCTTCCAACGTTTCACCGATTTCCACAAACCCAGCAAGCACAGTATGAATACCATTTCGGCTACGCTGGTGCTGTGCCAACAAAATATGGTCATCACGACGAATGCCAACAATAATACTGGGAGCAATTTGTGGGTAATAACATTCCTGACAGTGATTGCACAAACAGGCCCATTCATGTTGACTATGCTTCATTTCATGACCACAGTAACCACAATAATGATGTGAACGATAAAACTCAGCCAATTGCACAGCACGCCCTACCAATTGAAATAATTTGGTTTCCCGATCAACAAATAAGCGGTGAGAAGACATATCTGAAGCCATTTTATGGCGGATCAGCCACACTGTATCCCCCAACCATTCTCCGATGGGCTGCGCCATGTGGTTCTGCAATGACCATTCGCGGGCAGTCCCTGTTGGTAATTCCCCCTGTGGTAGCCAGACTTGATTCTCAAGACTGACAATCCACCAGCCCTGTTCTGTACCTGTCAATTTTTGCTGTATCATCATCTATTCCATCATGAGTTGTACGATTGTCTTCATGGCATTTTGTCCAAATTCAGCATACTCTTTTCATTATCTTCCGTCTGCAATCTGCTCTATTAGCCACCCTAATTAATACTCATTTATACTCTTCGTCTTTCAAGTGTCATTTTTGTTGACTGCTCTACAAATTGAAAATTTGCAGGTATACGATCCGAATTAAATAAATAAAAATACATTAAATTAAATTGAGGAATATCAACCATGTCACAGAGAATTGCCGTATTTGATTTAGATGAAACATTAATTTGCAAAGATTCCGGCCGGTTATGGACACAATATCTATGGGAGAAAAATATCATTACTGATCCCCGTTTTCTTGAGGCAGACCAGAAAATGATAGCTGACTACTGTGCAGGTAAGCTGGATATGCACAAATATCTGGCATTCAGCATGCAGGCACTGCACAAAATCTCCCAAGAACAAGTAGATATCTGGCTAACTGATTTTGTAGAAACAAAAATCAAACCACTCATCTATCCCGCAGCCCAAAAACAACTGGATACTTACCGGCAGCAAGACATTCCCATCATTATTATTTCCGCCACCGTCTCTTTCGTGGTAAAGAAAATTGCAGCTGCATTCGGTGTCCAAACCGTAATGGGGATCGATATGGTAATGGAAGAGGGTTGCTATACCGGTAATGTTCTGGGAACCCTCACTTTCCGCGAAGGAAAAGTCACCCGCTTGCAGCAATGGCTATCAGAACAGAATTTATCTCCGCAGCATATTTCATTCTACACAGACTCTATAAATGATTTACCAATGTGTTTATTTGCTGACGAAGTTTTTACCATCAATGCAGACCCTCGTTTGCAATTGGAAGCCGAAATTCACGGATGGACGCAATTGAACTGGACTTTAGAGTCATACTAAAAGGTTACAGTTAAAGGTTGTAGTTTTTATAATCCCCTTTATACTCTGGGGTGTTTTTCTTGTCGGAGTGCCTAGCGTTCAGCGTATACCACGATGGACACAGGCTGAGACCGTTTATTCGGGATCCGCAGAACCTGATCGGGCTAATACCCGCGAAGGGAACAAGAGTAATCACCTCGCTGATTATTACGTACACCTATGACAGCATCGTGTACAAACCATGTTCAGCTACAAACCATTACTCCCTGCGAGCTCCAGACAAGCAATTTTCTCAACTTAAGCCTGACCAGCAATGAGACAGGTGATAACACAGTCAGGAATTTGCTATGTCTAAGTCCAATAATACCGCTATTTCAAATACCATTATCCCAACAGCTGATATTTCGCCAAAACCCCATCAGGCAAGGCCGCGCAAGGCTCAACGAGATGCCGCACAGACGTTTATCAACACCGTTCAAGGGGTGGCTTTTCCCAATTCAAAACGTATTTATCTTGAAGGCTTACGCCCTGATATCCAAGTTCCGATGCGTGAGATCCAACTTTCCTCTACACTCACCGGCGGCACCAAAGAGAATCCCCAATTTGAGGAAAACGAACCAGTTCCGGTTTATGACACCTCAGGCCCTTATGGCGATCCTACTTCCGTACTGGATATACAAACGGGATTGCACAAAATCCGCCAATCGTGGATCGACGAACGCAATGATATTGAACCCGTTTCCACTCTTAGCTCCGACTTTACCCAACAACGCCTCGCAGACGCAGGGCTTGATCACCTGCGTTGTCGCCATCGCCCGCATCCGCTGAAAGCCAAGCAAGGAAAGCGCGTCACCCAATTGCACTATGCGCGCCAAGGCATCATCACACCAGAAATGGAATTTATCGCACTGCGCGAAAATATGGGGCGTGAACGCATTCACAGTGAAGTGCTCCGCCAACAACATCCGGGACAAAATTTCGGTGCCAATTTACCGGAAAACATCACACCAGAATTTGTTCGTCAGGAAGTGGCGGCTGGTCGCGCGATTATCCCCGCCAATATTAACCACCCAGAATCCGAGCCAATGATTATCGGCCGCAATTTCCTGGTTAAAGTAAATGCCAACATCGGTAACTCCTCCGTGACTTCGTCCATCGAAGAAGAGGTGGAAAAACTGATTTGGTCTACCCGCTGGGGCGCAGATACCGTGATGGATCTCTCCACCGGACGCTATATCCACGAAACCCGCGAATGGATACTGCGCAACAGTCCGGTTCCTATCGGCACTGTCCCGATTTATCAGGCACTGGAAAAAGTTAACGGAATAGCGGAAAACCTGACATGGGAAATGTTCCGCGACACTTTATTGGAGCAAGCCGAGCAAGGAGTTGATTATTTCACCATTCATGCCGGTGTATTGCTGCGCTATGTTCCAATGACCGCCAAACGGCTGACAGGCATTGTTTCCCGTGGTGGTTCCATCATGGCGAAATGGTGTCTTTCCCATCATCAGGAAAACTTCCTCTATACTCACTTTCGGGAAATCTGTGAACTCTGCGCCGCCTATGACGTTTCCCTTTCTTTGGGGGATGGACTGCGCCCTGGGTCAATTCAAGATGCCAACGACGAAGCACAATTTTCAGAACTGCACACGCTCGGCGAGCTGACCAAAATCGCATGGGAATACGATGTTCAAGTCATGATCGAAGGGCCGGGGCATATCCCGATGCAGTTAATCCGCCGTAATATGACGGAAGAGCTGGAGCATTGCCACGAAGCGCCATTCTATACCTTAGGGCCACTGACAACCGATATCGCCCCCGGTTATGACCATTTCACTTCCGGCATCGGGGCTGCCATGATCGGTTGGTTTGGCTGTGCCATGCTGTGTTACGTCACCCCCAAAGAACATCTCGGCTTACCCAATAAAGAAGATGTGAAGCAGGGGTTGATCACTTACAAAATCGCGGCCCATGCCGCTGATCTTGCCAAAGGCCATCCCGGTGCTCAAATCCGTGACAATGCCATGTCAAAAGCACGTTTTGAATTCCGCTGGGAAGATCAATTCAATCTGGCACTTGACCCTGATACCGCCCGCGCCTATCACGATGAAACCCTGCCGCAAGAATCCGGCAAAGTCGCCCATTTCTGTTCTATGTGCGGGCCAAAATTCTGCTCCATGAAAATTACGCAAGATGTACGCGATTATGCAGCAAAACTAGAACAGGAAGCAGGAATGGAACATATGTCGGAAGAATTTCGCACCCGTGGCAGTGAACTTTATCACAGCGCAGATGAGGTGCCCCATGAAAAGTCAGCCTGACACATCAACACATCTATCAGCTCCTTTTGCTCCGACAGCACAACGCTTGGGGCTTTATCCTGTCGTGGATTCCCTGATATGGATTGAGCGCTTACTGAAAGCAGGCGTCAGAACCCTGCAACTGCGTATCAAGGATCAACCAGAAAAGCAGGTAGAGAAAGATATTCAAACTGCCATAACACTTGGCCGCCACTACAACGCCCGTTTGTTCATTAACGATTACTGGCGCTTAGCTATTAAACACCAAGCCTATGGCGTTCATTTGGGACAAGAAGATCTGGATATCGCTGATCTCAATGCCATCCGGCAAGCGGGATTGCGTCTGGGTATTTCCACCCATGACCAACAGGAACTGGCGCGGGCAAAAGCCCTGCGTCCTTCTTATATCGCACTGGGGCATATTTTCCCTACCACCACGAAAGAGATGCTTTCATCACCACAGGGACTTGACGCACTCAAACATCAAGTGGAAATAACACCGGAATACCCTACCGTTGCCATTGGCGGCATCTCACTGGAACGCGTACCGGATGTTGTTGCAACCGATGTCGGTGGCGTGGCACTGGTCAGTGCCATTACAAAAGCGAAAGACTGGCGGCAGGTAACAGCCAGTTTACTTCATTTAGTTGAAGGTCAGGATCGGGGGCTTTTATGTTAAACGATCAAGAATTTATGCGTTACAGTCGCCAATTATTACTGGAAGACATTGGCCCTGAAGGTCAGGAAAAACTAAAAATCAGCAAGGTACTGATTGTTGGCCTCGGTGGATTAGGCTCACCTGCAGCACTCTATCTCGCAGCAGCGGGAGTCGGAACTCTTTATCTTGCGGATGATGACCAATTGCATATTTCCAATCTGCAACGCCAGATCCTCTATCGCACAGGTGATATTCCCGCAAATAAAGCAAAGTTGGCAGTAAAACAACTAACAGGCCTGAACCCACTGATCACGGTAACAGAACTGACCAAAAGGCAAGATAATGAATCTTTGTTGAACGCGGTCAGGAAAGCAGATTTAGTACTGGATTGTTGCGACAACATGGCAACCCGCCATGCCATCAATGCCGCTTGCGTTGCAGAAAACAAACCACTTATCAGCGGCAGTGCCATCGGTTTCAGCGGGCAACTGTTGGTTCTCTCCCCTCCTTATCAGTACGGCTGCTATACCTGCCTTTATCCCGATCAGGAAGAACCGCAACGCAATTGTCGGACAGCCGGAGTATTAGGTCCCATCGTTGGTGTGATCGGCGCATTGCAAGCATTAGAAGCCATCAAGATGCTGGCTGGCCTTCCCTCTCCCTTAAACGGAAAACTCCGGTTATTTGATGGCAAACAACAGAGCTGGGGTACGTTACAGCTTACCCGGTCATCACAGTGCCCGATTTGCCGAGCGGTTGCCCAACAAGCCACTATTGCAAAAAATGAGCCTGAAAACGCGAATAGCGGCAAAAATGAGACAGGAAAAGAAATCGCATGAATATTATCGTTAACGATCAACCGATCACACTCAGTGCGCCCGTCACAATCAGACAGTTGCTTGAACATATACAACGCACTCAATCAGGTATCGCCTTAGCCATCAACCAGGCCATTATCCCGCGTTCAGAATGGCATACCCATCAGGTTAATGACGGGGACAGTATCCTGCTGTTTCAGGCCATTGCCGGTGGTTAATGTAGCGAATATTGTTGGAGTCTAATTATGTTAAAGATTGCTGATTCTCACTTTCACTCCCGCCTGTTTACCGGAACCGGCAAATTCTCGAATGCAGAATTAATGATCGAATCGATCCGCGCTTCTGGCAGTCAATTAGTAACAATGGCGATGAAACGAATCGATCTTCATGGCAATGAAGATGGCATTCTCGCGCCGCTGCAACAGTTGGGTGTTAAGCTGCTCCCCAATACTTCTGGCGCAAAAACCGCAGAAGAGGCGATATTCGCCGCTCATCTCGCGCGGGAAGCATTGGGAACCAACTGGGTAAAACTGGAGATCCACCCCGATGTCAAATACCTGCTGCCCGATCCGATTGAAACGCTGAAAGCGGCTGAACAATTAGTGAAAGAAGGGTTTATCGTCCTGCCTTATTGTGGTGCGGATCCCGTCCTGTGCCGTCGGCTGGAAGAGGTTGGCTGTGCTGCTGTCATGCCATTGGGGGCACCTATCGGCTCAAATAAGGGCTTGCTGACCCGCGACTTTCTGCAAATCATCATCGAACAGGCTAACGTTCCCGTCGTTGTTGATGCAGGTATCGGGGCGCCGAGCCATGCGCTGGCCGCCATCGAAATGGGCGCGGATGCGGTGCTGGTCAATACCGCGATTGCAGTTGCCCGCAATCCGGTAAAAATGGCATTGGCGTTCAAAACCGCCATTGAAGCCGGCGAACTGTCACATCAGGCGGGTGTAGCAAGCCAGAAATCTCACGCTGAAGCTTCCAGCCCGCTGACTGATTTTCTGGGGGCATTATGAAATCCGCCACTTTTCGCCGGCGCTGGGAACAATTGGATTGGGATGACATCACCCTGAGCATCAACAGTAAAACATCACAGAATGTTAAACGCGCACTAAATAGCGACCGTCTGACTCTGGATGATTTTATGGCACTGCTTTCCCCCGCTGCTCTGCCGTATCTTGAGCCGCTCGCCCAGCGTGCGCAGCAACTCACCCGCCAGCGTTTTGGTAATACCGTGGGATTTTTTATCCCACTCTACCTTTCCAACCTGTGTGCCAACGACTGTACCTATTGTGGTTTCTCCATGAGTAATCACATTAAACGCAAGACGCTGGATGAACAGGAAATTGAGGCGGAATGTCTGGCACTGAAGAAACTGGGATTTGAGCACATCTTGCTGGTAACAGGAGAGCATCAAAACAAAGTTGGCATGGATTATTTTCGCCGCTATCTTCCCTTGATACATCGCCATTTCAGTTCAGTCTCAATGGAAGTCCAGCCATTGGCACAAGAAGAGTACGCCGAACTGAAAACTCTGGGGCTGGATGGCGTGATGGTCTATCAAGAAACTTATCACCAACCCAGCTATCAGTTGCACCATTTAAAAGGCAAAAAACAGGATTTCCACTGGCGGCTGGAAACACCAGAACGCCTTGGACGGGCAGGTATCGACAAGATTGGATTGGGTGCTTTGATCGGGTTATCCCACAATTGGAAAACCGATTGCTATATGGTAGCGGAGCATCTGCTTTTCCTGCAAAAACAATTCTGGAAAAGTCGTTACTCCATCTCCTTCCCACGGCTACGCCCCTGTGCAGGCGGCATTGAACCAGCTTCCATCATGAATGAAGCCGAATTGGTGCAATTGATTTGCGCATTTCGCCTGCTGGCACCAGATGTAGAACTTTCACTTTCCACCCGCGAGTCACCTTTCTTCCGTGATCACGTTGTGCCACTCGCGATCAATAACCTCAGTGCAGGTTCCAAAACCCAACCGGGCGGCTATGCCGATGGGCATCACGAGCTGGAACAATTCGCTCCCCACGACAATCGTCCCGTTTTTCAGGTCGCTGAGACCTTAGCCAGATCCGGTTTACAACCCGTCTGGAAAGATTGGGATAATTATTTGGGTCGGTAATTATCTTAAAGAATCGTTCTTTGAGGTGCTGCAACCACAGCACCTTATCTTTTAATGCGCCAAAATAAGATCATAATTGGATAAAAAACCATTAGTACGTCATAACACACTAACTCAAATCATGCAGGTGTTTTTTCATTGATGGCGTCAACCTGAAATCAGAAAATTTCACCTGTAACCCTTCACGCTCCGGCGAGCAACACATTGCGCCAACAAAAATGCGCCGATTACTCACCTTAAAAGGAGACAATCTCAGTAACGGCCATGTCACACCATCAGTGGAATACTGTAACCGGATAGCATCCTCTCCATAAGTGAGCCGCAGCCAAAACTTATCGGGATTACCCGGAAAAATTCCCATCGCCCAGTCTGAGCCTCCATTTGTCAGCACACTACCAATGGTTGCCTGCCCGTCAGAATGTTCGATTCCGGCTTTCAGCCAATGTTGCTCATCCACCAGCAACATAATGCCAGCCTGATCGTATAACTGCTCAAACTGGCCTTCAATGCAAAACTGAACGGTAAAACCATATTCAAGCTCAAAATCATCAATATAGCCACCAAATACATGACCACTGTGACGCTGAAAACCATACCATGTATCACGCCAGAAATCGGTTTTATGATCCGTCGTGACATGAAGTTCATCTTCCTGATGCCACCATGAAGCAGGTTCATTCAACCACTGGCATTCCTGCAAATTCATCAATATTTATCCTGTTATTTTTTGGTGGGATTAATCAAACCATATCCCGCTAATAATGAAAGAGACAGCAAAGCAATCCAGCCAAAAGCGCCATGCAACGTTATTTGATGGGCTAAACCTCCGATAATTGCCGGGCCAAGCAGTATCCCCGAGTATCCCATTGTCGAAACGGCAGAAACTGCTAACGCATCAGGCATTACTTTTTGCTGCCCGGATGCGGTGAAAAACATCGGTGCCAAGTTAGACAACCCTGCACCTATCATCAGGAAAGAAATTCCCAGCTGAAGCATGCCAGTAGCCAGATAGATAAGAACAAAACCGGATGTTGCTAAAATTGCGCTGCCCAAAAATACACGCCGGTATCCAAAAGCCGCAATAATTCTATCGCCCAACAATCGGCCGCATGTCATCGTAATGGCGAAGAGTGTGTAGCCAAAACCAGCCTGATGGAGACTCATGTCATGTACGCTACTTAGCAAGATCCCGCTCCAATCCAGCATGGAACCTTCCATTAAATAAACGACAAAACAGAGAGAGCCAATCAGAATAACAGTGCCCCGGGGTAAGGCAAAAAATGGCGTTTCCTCCGTTTCAGCGTGATCCAGTAACCCATTCCACGTCGGCAGCAACAACAGGATAATGAATAACGCCACAGCAACGGTGACCTGAAATGGAGGAATGCCCATAAACAGCAATAAGCTGACAAGACCTGCACCGGCAATCCCCCCCAAGCTGAACAACGCATGGAAACCCGACATAACCGGCTGATGCACCTGTTTCTCAATATTAACCGCATGGATATTGATCACTACATCGGTCGCCCCAATTCCTGCTCCGAATAAAAATAAGGTACAAGCGAGTGCCAATGGTGTAGAGAACACACTAAGCCCCGGTAATATCAAAATTGCCAGCAAGGCAAAGAAGGTAAAAACCTTCCGGCAACCAAAACGAGTCGCCAGCATTCCGGCAATCGGCATCATAATGAAAGAGCCGATACCAAATATCAATATCAGCAACCCCATTGAGCCATCACTCAACCCCAATCGTTCCTTTACCAGCGGGATCAGTGGTGCCCAACTCGCAATGCTGAATCCTGCAATAAAAAACGAGAGCCGCGTTGCCATGATCGGCTGCTTTATCGAAGAGGCTAAATATTCTTCAGACAACTTAATTCCTCCAAATTATATTCTTTTAAAGCTATTCTTTTTTAAAATCATGCCCTCCCCTAAATTTATCGAAGGGCACCAAAAAAGACATCCAATGTTTATCATCAAAGCATCACATTAACTTGGGACTAATACCTTCAAGCAATACTTTCAAACAATACCTTCAAACTGGGGAATATCCGCTAACTTCACAATAACGCCGGTAGCCTGCTCATATTGCTCTGTCAGAGACAAAGCGTGAGGCCAGGCATATATCGACGGAATACCAGCCTGTTTTGCCGCCGCAATCCCCAAATCAGTATCTTCAATCACTAATGTTTGATGAACATCCATCGCTTTCAGCTTCAGCATAGCCAAATAGGGATCAGGAAAAGGCTTGGTTCTTTCTACATCATCACCCGAAATCAAGGCTGGCAGTTCATGCAGATCCAGCAGAGCAAGATTGGTTAAACACACATCACGCGGTGCCGTGGAAACAAATCCAAAATTAGTACCATTTTGTTGCAGGGCAGCAATCAGATTAGTAATTCCCGGACGCAGATAATGCCCTGACAATTTTGCTTTATAGCGCGAAATAATTTTTTGGGTAATGTCTTGTTGCATTGATGATGGACATCCAACCTTATCCAAAGTTTCCGCCAGACTGAGTCCTATCAATTGCTGTGGTTGAATATCCGCTATTTGGTCTGGTGCTTGTTCGCCTAATGCATCAGACAGTACATCAAGTAATACGTCAAAGTGCAGTTGTTCACTATCAACAATAACGCCGTCGATATCAAAAATGACATTCCATTTATCCATCAAAAATAGCCTTCAAAAAATTCATTATTTTAAGTCGGATATGCGTATCAATACCTTGCAGTTTGGGGTACTGAGCGGTATTTGAGTTTTTGCCGCGATATCACAGCCAACTGTGAGGAAAGCTTGTTGATAATCTTTTAAATCAAACACATGGCTAATCAAGCGTCCTACGGGAATGATACCATCACGGATCATGGCATAAGCGCGTTCAAAGCTGTTGTTCAAAGAATCAATGGAGCCGATGACAGAGAGGCTTTTATCGGCAATTTTCATAATATCTAAACTGGAATGTTTATCTTTCAGGGCTACATTCAGTAACTTTCCACCGGGAGCCAGATGGTCAAAAATATACTCGGTCAATTGCCCTGTCGTATCGACGCATAAATCAAGCAACATTGCCGTATCGCCATACTCCTGAATCAGCGCTTCATCAAAATCGGAATATAACTGACATTCCGGCGGCAAATTATTTTTGGCAAACTGCCTCCGGCTCTCATTTTTCTCAACCATAAATGCCTTGACGCCCCGCTCATGCAATGCCCAGATATACAGCATTCCCATAGGGCCGGCACCCGCTACTGCCGCGCGAATATTCGTGTGGGTGATCCCAAGTTTATCCACTCCCGTCAGTGTGCAACTCAATGGCTCTGTCAACGACGCGTCTTCCATGCTGACATGTTCATCCAGCTTGATTAGCAGATTTTCTTTTGCCAGATATTGGCCCGCAAATGCACCATCATAGGAAACTCCGGCTTCCGTCCCCATTTTTTTCTCACAATGATTAGGGTTTCCTATTTGGCACATCCGACAATGCCCGCAAGAATAAGTCGGGTTGATTACAACACGATCTCCCACTTGAAACCGGGTCACACCTTTGCCGACTTGAGCAACTATGCCAGCGGTTTCATGGCCCAGCGTGGTTCCTGATACAGCAACAGGATAAGAATCAGTAATAATCCCCACATCTGTGCCACAGATCCCACACACCGCGATATCAACAACAACGTCATCAGCTTCGACACAAAACAACGGATTAACTTGTTGGATCCGGACATTCCATGCCTGATGGTATTTAAGCGCTAGCATTATGCAATCTCCCTA
The DNA here is from genome assembly GCF_963897815.1 of Xenorhabdus sp. Sc-CR9. Taxonomy (NCBI): domain Bacteria; kingdom Pseudomonadati; phylum Pseudomonadota; class Gammaproteobacteria; order Enterobacterales; family Morganellaceae; genus Xenorhabdus; species Xenorhabdus sp. Sc-CR9. Next base: position 32,263 of record NZ_CAWQTY010000159.1, on the reverse strand, counting down.
TATACAGGTGCAGAGGCAGTTAATTCTGAGAATGTCAGATCCAGCTTATGCAGGATTTCATTCAAATGTGCCTGTGTACAAACCAGTGGTGGACGGACTTTAATTGCTTTCCCTTTACCATAACGGGAACCGCGCAAGATCAAATGGTGCCGACTGGCAGTTGCAATCACTTGAGCCGCAAAATCGGGAGATGGTGTATCGAATCCATACATATAACCTACCCCCCTGACCTTCATGATTTCCGGGTATTTATGTTGTAACCCCAGTAATCCATTGCGCAAATAGCTTTCATTTTGTTGTACATTTTCCAAAATGTGATCATCTTCAATAATGTCGATAATTTCATTGAGGGCAACCAAAGAAAGAGGATTAGCACCAGAAGTACTCGAATGTTCAAACGATTCCAATACATCCAGTGAATGACGCATCAACACACCGCCAGCCGGAATACCGATAGCACCTGCACCTTTAGCAAATACGATGATATCCGGCTCCAGATCCTTGGCATAACCCGTCGATGCAAAGAACGTTCCTGTACGCCCAAAACCTGTTTGCACTTCATCTGCAATAATGATGATGCCATGCTGATGACAGATATCTCTAATCTTACGGAAGAACTCGACAGGGAAAACAGTATTGCCGCCATTCCCCTGAATTGGTTCAATAATCAGACATGCGATATTGTCGCTAGAGCCTAATTGAATGAACTGTTCCAAATCGACAAACGGCACTTTTTCCGACTGTGATTGTGATTCTGCCAAAACACTGTCGGGTGCCGGAATTTTTATCGAGCCATCAATATTGATATGGAAATCTTTTATTCTGAATGCATTACCAGAGATCTGCGCTGTCGCCAAAGATTGACCATGATGTGCAAGAAAGAACGAAATAATGCCTGAACGCCCAGTGGCTTTTTGCGCTATACGGATGGCACACTCAACCGCCCCAGAACCGGAAACATCCCTAAACCAAATACGATCTATTCCTTCCGGCGTATGTTTCACGAGTTTACTCAAAATATACTGCGACATTTCATGCGTATAAGCCGAACTCAAATGCGTACATCTATCAATTTGCTGTTTGAGCTTTTCTGCAATCCTGTGATTTGTATATCCAAGCGGCAAATTAAACGTTCCTGATGCTGCATCAATATATTTTTCACCGTCAATAACCAAGTAAGGGCCTTGGCCAATAAAACGGGAAAGCATATCTTCAAGATGGTTCTTAATTTCCATAATGACTCACCACTATTAGTTATTTTAAACAATAAAAAAATACCCTGCTGTGATGAGATTAAGCGCATTTAAATCGGATTACGATCACAAAAAGACCACAAAAAATATTAAATATTTTTAAAATTTAATTTATATTTTAACGGCATATACTCCTTGATTAATATTTATTAATAATATTAAAAATAAACAAATCACATTAAGAAATAGTATTAGATAAAATAATTAAACTCCCAACCCTATCATCTGCATTAAACTCTGGGCCTGCTGAATAGCTTCCTGCCGGTGCGTAATCCCCATCTTTTGGTACAAATTTCGTATATGGGTTTTAATCGTGGTCGCCGCCACATCCAACTCTGTGGCTATTTGATCATTGCTATAACCAGAATAAATCAAACCCAATACCTGCCATTCACGCTGGGTTAGCGGACTATTGCGGATAAGTTCCGGCACATCAGGATGCGTGAGTAATTGTTCAACAAACGCCTCATCAAAATGGGCAAACTTATGTCGATGCTGGCGGTTGATTTCGCGCAGGATACGCTGCGCACGATGCTGTTCCATTTCAGGCAATATGTTGAGCTGAATGAGCTGGCGAAGTTGCAAAGCCATTAATTCTCCTTCAATAACAAAATGGCTAATGAACCCTGTGCGATTAGCTAAACTCAATGCTTCCATCAAAGCATCCTGAGCCTCAGCTTTACGTCCAAGCTGCCAGTACAGCAGATTGCACAGCAGAAGGTTACGGTTCAAGTCACTAACCAGAGACAATTTTCTCGCATATTCATTCAACTTCTTCAATATAGATTCGGCTTCTTCATACTGCCCCAGCAGGATTTGTGCCCGGGCAATATTGCGCCATTGATTTTGATTGAAATGGTTACAGAAGCTTTCTGGCCGTTCTGCCTGTAGCAACCATTGAGTCACCGCGTTGCTATCTTCCAAACTCTGCCAGATGATGACACGCAGTTTGTCAGTATTTGTTCGCCAATCACGATGATAATGCCCATTGTTCAGCAGATTCTCACAACGGGATAAATAACGACGGGCATTATCAATATCCCCACGGATCAAAGAACATTTCGCTAATTGGGTCAAACATTGCAATTGCTGTTGTGGCTGGAAATTGGACAGCACTTCCAGCCCCCGGCGTGCCGCCTCTTCAGATTCATCAATGCGGGCCCAACACCACAGAAGCTGCGAACGGATCCTCAGCAGAAATTCATGCATTGGCAGCTGTTCCATATGCTGTTCACGTATTAAATCAAATGCATGGGTCTGGGTATCATAGGCAGCCTGCAAATAACCTTGCGCCAACAAAATCTCACTTTGCTGTAACAAAGCCCATAACGCATAGTGATAAACATGGCAGAGTCGGGCAAGTTGCTCCGTCTGCTTCATCAGGGCCAATGCGCTGTTCAGTTGCCCATTGCAATGTAAGACTTCCCCTTTCACCGACATTGCCACAATACGGCCATATTGATTATCGGGCAGCAGGGTCGCCAATGCCTTCTCAGCCAAAGCATCTGCGTCATCTGGTCGCCCATCGTTAATGTTCACTTGGGCTCGCAGAGCATCAAATTCCCCCAACAACTCCGGCTCAATGGCTATCTGTTTCTGCTTCAACGATTGTTCAGCCTGACTCAATAGTGCATTTACCTCATAATGGCGATGCTGACTCTGCGCCAACCATGCTTGTAACAATACCAAACGAGGACTTTCCAATAACTGTTCATATGGCAGTGCATTCATGCACTCCTCCAGCAAGGAAAGTTTGCTGTGATTGAATAGCCCCCAAGCATGTTGCAGCAAAATATCCCGTAGCAACACAGTATCTCCGGCAGCAAGGGCATGATGAATAGCTTCTCCCGGATACCCCTGCATCAACCATCCTTTTACTGCCGCCCTGTGTAATTCAGGCAATTTCGTTGCCATTTCCCATTGGCAACGCTGCCGCAAAAATGAAGCAAATAGTGGATGAAAACAGAACCATTCCCCAGAATCATCCATTCGCTGGATAAACAACCCCTGCCGTTCAATATCTTCAAGACGTTGCTGACCGTTTTCCTCCCCTGTCAGACAAACAATCAACCCATCATTCATGGAACGCAGAATAGAACTATGCAGCAAAAAATCTCGTGTCGCCTGATCCACTCGATTTAAAACCTCATCGACAAGGTAATCAGCCAGATGAGTTGTATTAATCCCTGAAAGACGCTTGGCTGATATTTCAGCCGCATTGCCCGATTGGCGGGCTGAAAGAGCAATAAGCTGCAAAGCCGTTGCCCATCCCGCAACATCGTTGCATAGTTGCCTGCAATTATCAGCGTCCAACGGATTTGCCAAACGGTTGGCAAAAAACTGATGGGTTTCCTGATAATCAAATGCCAATTGCTGGCTATCAATCTCCAATAACTGTTCTCGTACCCGCAGGTTGGCAACGCCTAACAACGGCAGATGGCGTGATAAAATCATCAACGTTAAATTTTCTGGCTGGTGGCGGAGAAAAAAACGCATCGCTTCATGGATCAGGCCATTAACTATCAGATGATAATCGTCAATTACCAGAAAAACTGATTGCCTCCATTCACTGAGTTCAATAAACAGTTGAGCAAACAATGCGGATAAGTTGGCATATTGATGTTTCTGGGCCAGAATCTCACTTTTCACACAGTGCCCCTGTGTTGCCTGTTGAATGGCCGCAATCAAATAACTGGCAAAACGTTCTGGCTGATTATCGCTGTCATCCAGTGAATACCACCCCAAATTATGCTGTCTGGCAGCCCACTGTGACATCAGGGTGGTTTTACCATATCCGGCAGGACTGGTTATCAATACAAGCCGATGATCCTGTGCTGAATTGAGCTTGTCTAGCAAGCGCTCCCGCATGACCATATTACTCAGGCGAAGGGGGCGACTGAGTTTCGATGGGATAAGCATTAATTTCCTCCCTTCACAAGCAACGAAATCAATATACCCTTGGTATTTCAAGCTGTAGCTTTGTTGGCTTAAACCCGAAATGCATTGAGTATGAAAATTTTGACCGATGCTATTTGATCACTTGCATCATTAGCATTTATCAAATGCCCAACCAAATTTAGAGAAACGCCCATCTTTTGCAAACAAGTTGATTGATTACATTGTGTTAAATTGCACCCTGTCACATTCTGGGATTGTAACCTTTCCATTTCTCAATGGAATTGCGAAAAGATTCGAAAGAAATAGCTACGCCCTTGCACTCCTCCCCGCGAATATTTTCACGGGATGATGTTTCACTTCTCTCTAGCCCTCAGCATATCCCGTTAAATAATCCCCCACATTTCCCTTATTCAGTGACAGGATGACAACGCGATGCAACTATCCGAATTCGATAAAAGATCCGCAGCAGATAAAAATCCCAAATTAGATAAAGCTGCGTTTCAGTCTGCATTCATACGCCAATGGCAACGTTTTGGCCTTGATTCAGCTCAGGAAATGACCCTGCATCAGCAATGGCAGGCTGTCAGTTCCGCCCTTTCTGAATTACTCCCTTTTTCTTCTCAGCAAAAGCACGCCATACCATCCCCTGACGATCAGCGTCATGTGAACTATATCTCAATGGAGTTTTTGATAGGGCGCCTGACAGCTAATAACTTACTGAATCTTGGTTGGTACGATGATATACAAACTTATTTAGCGAAATATGGCATCATTTTAAGTGAGGTATTGGAAGAAGAAGCCGATCCCGCATTAGGTAATGGCGGATTGGGACGGCTGGCAGCTTGTTTTCTCGATTCAATGGCGACTCTCAATCAACCGGCTACGGGATATGGCCTAAATTATCAATATGGACTATTCCGCCAGTCTTTTGAACACGGGCAGCAAATTGAAGCACCCGATGATTGGGGAAGAAGCAGTTATCCGTGGTTTCGTCATAACACACAATTAAAAGTTAATGTCAGTTTTGGTGGCGAAATCACAAAAACCGCCGATGGATATGAAAAATGGGTTCCCGCATTTACTCTCGTCGGTGAGGCCTGGGATTTACCGGTAATTGGGTATGGTAATGGTGTTACTCAGCCACTACGCCTATGGCAAGCGACATATGATAATCCCTTTGATCTCTCGCTTTTCAATGATGGGCAGTTCCTGCATGCCGAACAGCAAGGCATTGAAGCAGACAGCCTAACCAAGGTGCTCTACCCAAATGATAATCACCAAACGGGTAAACGCCTTCGTCTGATGCAACAGTATTTTCAATGCGCCTGCGCAGTAGCAGATATTCTGCGTCGCCACCAGCAAGCAGGACGTAAAATAGAAACACTGCCGCAATACGAAGTCATCCAGCTTAACGATACCCATCCCACAATCGCCATTCCTGAAATGATGCGGCTTTTGCTTGATGAACACCAATTAAGCTGGGAAACCGCATGGGAAATTACAGGGAGAACTTTTGCCTATACCAACCATACTTTGCTACCAGAAGGTTTGGAGCGTTGGGATGAATCCCTGATCCGCGAACTTTTGCCACGCCATCATCGCATCATTCACGAAATTAACCGACATTTTAAAAAAACCGTGGAGCAGACTTGGCCTAATAACCAACAAGTCTGGGAAAAACTGGCAGTTATCCATGATAATCAAGTCAGAATGGCTAATCTCTGCGTTGTCGCCTGCTTTGCTATTAACGGAGTCGCAGCACTACATTCATCTTTGATCGTGACAGATCTATTCCCCGAATATCATCAATTGTGGCCGACAAAATTCCACAATGTGACCAATGGAGTTACCCCTCGCCGTTGGTTAAGACAGTGTAATCCAGCGCTTTCTTCACTGATTAGCCAGACATTAAATTGCGAATGGGTTAATGACCTTAGTATTGTCAAACAACTTGAACCTTATGCTGATGACAGCGCATTCTGTTCAGCTTACCGAACCATCAAACAGGACAATAAAATCCGCCTGTCCAACTATGTCAATAAAGTCATGGGACTCAAACTGGATCCCCATGCTATTTTTGATGTGCAGATAAAGCGCCTGCATGAATACAAACGCCAACACCTAAACCTTCTCCATATTCTGTCACTTTACCGACAGATTCAGGAAAATCCGGAGCTGGATATTCATCCTCGTGTATTCCTGTTTGGCGCTAAAGCTGCCCCTGGTTACTATCTGGCAAAAAACATTATTTCTGCGATAAATCATGCCGCCGAGAAGATCAATCATGATCCGATCGTCCGTGATCGCATCAAAATCGCTTTTATCCCCGATTACAATGTTTCTGTAGCAGAATTAATGATCCCAGCCGCAGATGTGTCTGAACAAATATCTACGGCAGGCAAAGAAGCCTCTGGTACAGGTAACATGAAACTGGCCTTAAACGGTGCCCTGACTGTCGGAACATTGGATGGAGCAAATGTCGAAATTGCTGAACAAGTTGGAAATGACAATATCTTCATCTTCGGAAAGACGGTAGAAGAAGCCAAGGCCTTACTAAATAATGGCTATGACCCGCAAGATATTCTGCGGCAGGATCACCACCTGAAAGGCATACTGGATACCCTTTCCAAGGGTGAATTCAGCCATGGAAATACGCACGCATTTGACCTTATGCTGCATAGCCTGACTGACGGAGGTGATCCTTATTTAGTACTGGCTGACTTTGCCTCATACTGCCAGGCTCATCAACAAATTGACACTCTGTACCGAGATACTCAGTCCTGGACACACAGTACCGTGCTTAATACAGCCCGAATGGGGAAATTTAGTTCTGACCGCACTATTCAGGATTATCAACAGCGCATCTGGCAGACCCAATAGGGGTTGAAAGATTGAGGGATTGAATATGAAAAATAAAAGCCTCAATGATTTGGCAACTGAGGCTGGCATTGCCAGCGAATATACTAATGCCTATGGAGAACAACAGGCTATCCCTACTGAGATCAGGCACCGCATATTGAAAGCCATGAGTGCAGATACACCGGTCGATAGGCCGGTTTTTCACTTACATACTTCTTCTGTGGTCCCCTCTTTACCTAAGGTTAAGGTGCTTACCCAAGGGCAGATAGCCGTTCTGCCTCTGAGCGACACGGATAACTACCAATGGCAGATACATACTGAGCAAGGTGAAATATTTCATGGCTGCTGCCAACGACAACTTGCCTTACCAATCGAGCTTCCTTTGGGATACCACACACTCACGCTGATAACAGAAGTGGAACAAGAAACTCTTTCCCAAAAACAATCCGTGCAACTTATTGTCGCTCCCGAACGTTGCTACGAGCCAAAGGCACTAATACAAGATGAAAAACTTTGGGGTGCCTGCGTTCAGCTTTATACCCTACGTTCAGAGAATAACTGGGGAATTGGTGATTTTGGTGACCTCAAATACATGCTGCAAGAACTAGCGCAACATGGAGGCGATTTTGTTGGCTTAAATCCCCTGCATGCCATATATCCCGCAATGCCCGAAAGTGCCAGCCCTTACAGTCCGTCTTCCCGCCACTGGCTCAATATTATTTATATTGCAGTGAATCAGGTAGAAGACTTTAGGCAGAATGCCGAAGCCCAAATATGGTGGCACTCGCCGGAAACACAAAGCAAACTCCAGCAAGCCCGTCAAGCTGAGTGGGTCGATTATACTACCGTGATGGCACTGAAAATGGACGCACTTCGTCTGGCTTATCCACAATTTAAGAGTCGGCCCGACGATGATATTCAACAAATCGATTTTCAGAAATTTGTGCTTAAGGGTGGTAAAAATCTTTACTCTCAAGCAACTTACGATGCACTTCACCATCAACTATACGAAGAAAATAATGCTTACTGGGGCTGGCCTGTATGGCCGAAAAAATACCGTGAGCCAGACAGTGAAGCGGTTAAAGCATTTTGTCATTCACATCCACAGGAAGTCGCGTTTTTCCTTTGGTTACAGTGGCTGGCCGATACACAGCTTGCCGAGTGTTTTACGGCAAGCCAGAACAATAATATGCCAATCGGTATTTATCGTGATCTTGCTGTGGGTGTAGCACAAGGCGGTTCAGAAACATGGTGTAACCGAAACATCTACTGCACTAAAGCATCAATAGGTGCACCACCCGATATTTTAGGGCCACGGGGACAAAATTGGGGGCTTCCACCAATGAATCCCCATGAATTAAAAGCTCAATCCTATCAGCCTTTCATTGAATTGCTACGCAGTAATATGAGCCATTGTGGTGCATTGCGCATTGATCATGTCATGTCTCTACTCAGGCTCTGGTGGATACCACAAGGCGAAACAGCAGATAAAGGTGTTTATGTCCATTATCCAGTTGATGATCTGCTGGCAATACTTGCTCTGGAAAGTCAACGTAATCATTGCATGGTAATTGGCGAAGATTTAGGAATTGTACCGGAAGAAATTGTTAATAAATTACGGGAACGAGCCGTTTACTCTTATAAAGTATTTTATTTTGAACGCAACGAACAAGGTGAATACCGTTCTCCAGAAGAATATCCTCAGCAAGCCATGGCAACCATTACCACTCATGACTTACCTACTCTACGTGGTTTCTGGCAAGCCAGAGATCTGAGCCTAGGTGAGTCCATCGGTTTATATCCTGATAAAACACTTCTCGCTGAGTTACATACTGATCGTAAACGCTGTAAGCAGGAATTATTAGCCAATTTAATCCGCCACGGTTATCTGCCAGAACCTGAAATACGGTCTACAGAGAATGCCCAAGATGCATCGCAGCAAACTACATTATCGAAGCAAGCTGAGTTGCCCCTGTCAGTCTCTATCAATCAAGCTATACATCGCTATATTGCCCATAGCAATTGCGCCCTGTTAGGATTACAGCCTGAAGACTGGCTGGATATGGCAAATCCCGTCAATATCCCCGGTACTACGATGGAATATCCCAACTGGCGGCGAAAACTCACCACCACATTGGAAACAATGTTTGCAGATACGCATATCAACCAACTGCTGCAAGCAGTAGGAGAAGCCAGAAAGCAAAGTTTATAACTTGTTAAATTGTGTAGAAGGGAAAAAACAGTTTTCAGTTAACACCATGGCTATAATCAAGACCAGAAATATCACTTATATACTCTTCGTCTTTCAGATTGTAGCTTTGTTGACGACGCTTACTCACCCCAGTCACATAGTTATCTATGCTCCTGGGGATTCATTCTCTTGCCGCCGCGCTGCATCTTGAAATTCATTGGGTATATGCTTCTGGGGATTTTTAACTTTAACCAACCATCAACCCTTCACGCCTCCCGAAGTCAATCCTCCGACCAACCAACGTTGGGCAAGTAAAAAAACCATAGTAATAGGAATGGCAGAAAGCACTGCGGCGGCGGCAAAATCGCCCCATAGATAGTTTTGAGGGTGAAGATATTGCTGCATACCGACAGCTAACGTGTAATTGTCTACGTCCTGTAGTAACAACGAGGCAACGGGGACTTCAGTAATTACACCAATAAAAGACAAGATAAACACGACAGCCAATATCGGCACAGAAAGCGGCAGCAATATCAAACGGAAAACTTGCCACGATGATGCCCCATCCAACATAGCCGCTTCTTCCAGCGAGCGATCTATCGTTTCAAAATAACCTTTGATCGTCCATACATGCAGAGCTATCCCTCCCATATAGGCAAAAATCACCCCACCATGGGTATTGAGTCCGAGAAAAGGAATATATTCTCCCAACCGATCAAACAGGGCATATAGTGCTACCAACGAAAGTACTGCGGGGAACATCTGAAAAATCAACATACTTTTAAGTAAAACACTCTTACCGCGAAAACGCATTCTGGCAAACGCATACGCACAGGTAGTTGATAATGCAACAATTCCAGTCGCAGTAATAAATGCAACTTTCACCGAATTCCACAGCCACTGCATAACGGGAAATGGCGGGGGTATCATATGCCCATCAGAAGATTCTACGCTATAGCCAAGTGCGAGCTTCCAATGTTCCCATGAAATAGCGTCTGGGATGAGACTACCTGTCGCAAAATTTCCCGGACGCAAAGAAATAGCAATCACCATCAACAGAGGAAATAAAATCAAAGCGATAAAAGCCAGCATAAATAGATGTGTTATCCATACCCGCCAGCGTTGCGATTTGGGTTGCACCATCGCCATACTTTTCTCTCCTTAGTCAAATTTAATGCGAGTGGTTTTCAAATTGATGATGGCTAATGCACCCACTAACAAGAATATTAGTGTCGCAATTGCTGCGGCCAGGCCAAAATCCTGCCCGCCACCACCTTCAAACGCAATACGGTAGGTATAACTCACCAAAAGATCGGTATAACCCGCTGGAGTGGTTGTGCCAATATGATCTGGCCTACCATTGGTTAATAACTGAATCAGGACAAAATTATTGAAATTAAAAGCAAAGCTGGCAATCAGCAACGGCGTCAAAGGCTTAATCAATAATGGAAAGGTAATTTTGGTGAAGTTTTGCCATGGCCCTGCTCCATCAAGCGCCGATGCTTCATAGAGATCATGCGGGATCGCCTTTAGCAACCCCATACAGAGGATCATCATATAGGGATAGCCCAACCATGTATTTACGACAATCAACATCGTTCGAGCCAATATCGGATCTGCAAACCAGTCCGGTTTAAGGCCAAACAACCCATTCAATACCAGATTTATTTCACCAAAACTCTGATTAAACAAACCCTTGAAAATCAAAATTGAGATAAATGAAGGAACCGCATAAGGCAAAATAAGTAGTACACGGTAAATTGCTCGCCCCTTAAGGGCTTCCCACTGCATAATACAAGCGAGGATCATGCCTAGCGCAGCCGTTAAGCTAACTGTCAGCAAAGAAAAAAGCATCGTCCAGACAAAAATAGACAAAAAAGGTTTTTGAATACCTTCATCCTGCATCACCCGTAAAAAGTTTTTCCAACCAATAGGAACTGTGAATCCAGGACTCAATGTTTCTTTATCCCATTCTCCCTTAGCGTTAATGGATTGATAGAACCCTGTCTCCATATTCGGTCGATATTGTATGCCCGTTTGTTTATTCGTCAGTGTCGTTCCATCTTCGCTAAGGGAATAAAGGGGGTGTATAGCTGAAAACTGACGCAGGGAACTCATTCTCAACTTACTGCCATCGGGAAGAACAGCCACCAGTTGGCCTAATACCTGCCGATGCTGGGTAATGGTACGAAGTGTCGCAGCATCACCTTCAAAATTTGTTTCCTGTTCATATAAAGGTAAAGTAATTTCTTCCGTCCCAGAGAATGAAAAAGGAGAAGATACCAGCCATTGAGAACTATCAGAGACGTTCAGTACTAAAACCCACTGTTCAGATACAGAATAAAGTTTGAAATTAAATGGCTGTCCTGCCTGATATTGACGACTCATTAGCAGAGTTTCAGCCCGTTCAAAAGTTAATTGATTAGTGCTGCTGTAATTTGTAAAGGCAATGGCAATCGTGCAGATAAGCGGAAATAGTATAAACAACCCTATCCCAGCAATTCCTGGATAGGTATAACGCCAAGCATAAGCCTTACGATTGGAAAAAATATAAATACCACTTCCCAGCAATACCAATGTCAGCATGGCGAACAGATATTCTCCCTTCGCATACATCAGTACAACCAGATAACCAGTACAAAGCAGACACAAACCAATAGCAGACCATTTCAGGACAGAACTCTGCCACCATACTGTTTTTTCTAATGTCGCTGACATATTGCACTTCCTGTTACTATTTCTTTCCGGTAATTAAGCCCCTATTCAGATAGGCGCTAAGGCTCCTGATTTGAAAGGAGCCTGTCATTCGTTTATTTTGTTATTCTCGCTTCGGCATCATTGAGGGCAGCATCAACCTTTTGACGGCCGCTAACCACATTAAGAACCGCGCTACGCATTGCGTACCAGAAGCTACTCATTTGTGAAATGTTCGGCATAATTTCGCCCCTTTGAGCATTTCCCATCGTGGCAGCAATACGAGGATCTTTTTCCAGGATTGCTTGATAAGATTTCAACGCCACGGCTCCCAACGGCTTATCTTTATCCATCATTGCCAAACCTTCGTTTGTGAGCAAATAGTTTTCCAAAAACTCTTTCGCCAGTTCTTTATTTGGACTGGCTGCATTTATTCCTGCGGTTAAGATGCCAACAAAGGGTTTAGAAGGATTTCCTTTGAAAGTTGGCAATAAAGTAACTCCGTAATTAATCTTGCTTTTATCTATATTTGCCCATGCCCACGGCCCATTGATAGTCATCGCTGTTTTGCCTTTATTGAAGGTGGCTTCAGCAATAGAATAATCAATATCAGCATTGAGATGTTTATTTTTGATTAAATCAGCCAGAAACTGCATCCCTGCTTTAGAACCTGAATTATTAACACCACTATCTTTAACATTATAGGTGCCATTTTCTGCCTTAAATGCATATCCACCATCAGCTGCAATTAACGGCCAGGTGAAATAAGGCTCCTGCAAATTAAACATAATTGCACTTTTATTTTGCTTTTTCAGTTCATTATCTAGGGCAGGAATTTCTTCCCATGCTTTTGGAGGGGATTTGATCAAATCTTTATTGTAGATAAGGGAGAGTGCTTCAACTGCGACAGGATACCCCATCAATTTTCCGTCATAACGAACCGCATCCCATGTAAAAGGGAATAGCTTATTGATAAAAGAATTATCAGGTGTAATTTCAGTGACCAAACCTGATTGAGCATAACCACCAAAACGGTCATGAGCCCAGAAAATAATATCCGGCCCATCTCCGGTCGCTGCAATCTGGGTATATTTTTCTTCCAGTTTATCGGGATGCTCAACAACGACAGAAATTCCCGTTTCTTTTGCAAATTTTTCACCGACCTGTGCCAGTCCGTTATAGCCTTTATCGCCATTAATCCAAATCACCAGTTTGCCTTCTTCAAGCTTTGCAACAGCAGGAGCAGACAGCATCCAAGTCGTCAAAACGGAAAACATCAGAGTGCGGGTACCCACTCTCAATATTTTTTTTGTCATTATTCCGTCCTTTTTATCAATTGTCAGTTCAGGATGACCTACTTTATTACTAACTGTTTCATTTTCATTACTAGTTGCTTCACTACATGACTAGAAAATGGTTCCCAGTGTGCTATCAACAAGGAAAATACTCATCCTCCCTTGTTCTACGCCTTAAACAAAATGAGTGTGAGCCAGCTTACAAAAATAATTAAAATCAGAACGTTAATACTAATATGGCATCATTTTATGCGACTCAAATCACATCTTATTTAATAATTTATTCTTCCAATACCTAATCGCCTTAATCTCGTCATCCTGATTCCTCCCCCTACAAAAAACTCTGGGATGGAGGATTCTCATGTCTGTTATTTTGTACACAATTCTGCTATCAATTTTTACTGGATGCCTTATACGGTGGATAGGAAACAAATAGAAAACTGAGGTAGCAAATCCGAGGGAGGGAGCACATGTCCAGCGTCACATTCCGCAATGTATCTAAATCATATGGTGAAACAGTCATCTCTAGAGATCTCAATCTTGATATTCAGGAGGGAGAATTTGTCGTATTTGTTGGCCCATCTGGGTGTGGAAAATCGACGCTACTCAGGATGATCGCGGGATTAGAAGACATCACATCCGGTGATTTGCTCATCGCAGGGAAACGAATGAATGATATCCCACCAGCCAAACGCAGCATTGGCATGGTTTTTCAGTCTTATGCGCTATATCCTCATTTATCCGTTGCAGACAACATGTCATTTGGCATGAAGCTGGCAGGGGCCAAAAAAAACGATATTCAAAAGCGAGTACAACAGGTCGCAGAAACCCTCCAGCTAGCCCATCTGCTGGATCGTCGTCCCAAAGCACTGTCTGGTGGGCAGCGTCAGCGGGTTGCTATTGGCCGAACACTCGTTGCCGAACCAAATATTTTTTTGTTGGATGAGCCTCTTTCCAATCTGGATGCTGCTTTACGTGTGCAGATGAGAATTGAGATTTCGCGCCTGCATAAACGTCTGCAACGTACGATGATCTATGTAACCCATGATCAAACCGAAGCGATGACTCTGGCAGATAAGATTGTTGTGCTGGAGGGGGGAAATATTGCTCAAGTCGGCAAACCTCTTGAAATCTATCACTACCCTGCCAATCGCTTTGTTGCAGGTTTTATTGGTTCGCCGAAAATGAATTTCCTGCCAGTAAAAGTCTCCGCTATTGCCGTCGATCAGGTACAAATAATTTTACCTAATGGTCAGCCTGTCTGGTTACCTGTCGAAAGTAAGGGACTCACAGTTGGAAACAATGTATCTCTGGGTATCCGCCCTGAACATCTTTTGCCTAATGATGTAGCCGATGTTACGTTAGAGGGGACAGTGCAGATCGTAGAACAACTGGGCAATGAAACTCAGATCCACATCCGCATACCTGCCATTCATCAAAATTTGGTTTATCGCCAGCCTGATATTGTTCTCGTGGAAGAAGGAGTGAACTTTACTATCGGGTTAGCTCCCCACCGCTGTCATCTTTTCCGTGAAGATGGAAGCGCATGCCAGCGTTTACATAAAGAACCCGGAGTCTAAATCTGCGGCTACCAAAAATAACAGGAGAATTATTATGCGTATACTGCCTATCTCATTGGCTATGTTCACTGGTTTATTATCCATACAGGCTGCTGCTGTAGATTTCCACGGCTATGCCCGTTCAGGCATTGGCTGGGCAAGCCGTGGTGGTGAACAGAAATGTACCCCGACCACGGGTGCCCAAAGTAAGTACCGCCTCGGCAACGAATGCGAGACCTACGCAGAACTTAAGTTAGGACAAGAATTATGGAAAGATGGTGACAAACGTTTCTACTTTGATACCAACTTAGCTTACTCGGTCGCTCAGGAAAAAGATTGGGAAACCACTAACCCTGCATTTCGTGAAGCTAACGTGCAAGCAACCAATATCATTGAATGGTTGCCTGGCGCAACAATGTGGGCTGGTAAACGTTTCTACCAGCGACACGATGTACATATGATCGATTTCTATTACTGGGATATTTCCGGTCCTGGCGCAGGTTTAGAAAATGTCGATCTCGGTTTTGGTAAGCTGTCCTTCGCTGTCACCCGTAATACAGAAGAAGGCGGTTCGTATGGTTGGATTGCAAGCGAACGTAAGCCGACTCCAACCTCAAATGATGTTTTCGATATACGGTTAGCCAACTTACCTGTCAATACTGGTGGTACACTGGAATTTGGTATTGATTATGGGCGTGCTAATGCACGCAAGGGATACCAGCTTGATAAAAAAGCCTCCAAAGACGGTGTGATGCTGACTGCCGAACATACTCAAAGCATGTTAGGTGGCTTCAATAAATTTGTCTTACAATACGCAACTGATGCGATGACCTCCAGCAACAATGGCCGCTCCGAAGGAGCCAGTGTCAATAATGACGGACATATGTTGCGCATTCTGAATCATGGCGCCATCAGTCTCACAAATAAATGGGATCTCATGTATGTTGCCATGTACCAGAATATTGACCGTGACAATAACAACGGCAGCACATGGTACACCGTTGGTGTCCGCCCAATGTATAAGTGGACACCCATAATGAGTACCTTGATGGAAGTTGGCTATGACAATGTGAAATCTCAACGTACCAAAGCCAACAATGATCAGTACAAAATTACTCTAGCTCAACAATGGCAAGCCGGCGACAGTATCTGGTCACGTCCTGCTATTCGTGTATTTGCTACTTATGCCAAATGGAATGAAAAGTGGGGTTATACCAACGGAGTAGCTTACCGTGATACAGCAGCACATCAATTCAGCCGTGGTAAAAATGACGAATTTACGTTTGGTGCCCAATTTGAGGCTTGGTGGTAATGAAAAAAAAATTACTTTCATTGTGTTACGGCGCTTTGCTTTGTAACCTAATTCCTACTGTAAGTTATGCTGCATCAGATACTGTAAAATCTGATACAGCAATAATTCATAGAACAGAATCTGGCGTAGAAACAATCAAAGATATTGCATCGGTTCTACCCCTGCCAACCTTACAAAGATTACAATGGCAGCCAATTAATACTTATGCCACACAGACTATTAGTCTCGATAGTTCATCACAACAACTTAATGATGGAAATATTCGTGGGGCAATAGCTACATTTGCTCTACCGACTAATCAAGGTTCATTGGAAGTCACACTAAATAGTTTGGTTAAGGATAAACAAGTATATTCGCCAAATGTTTTAATATTTGATGAACAACTACGCCCTGCTGCTTTTTACCCAAGCCATTATTTTCGCTATCAACAGCCGGGTATTATGTCCGTCGATAGACTGGAAGGCACATTAAAACTAACACCTGCATTGGGACAACAGAGAATTTATCTGCTGGTTTATACTACGCTTGCTGATTTAAAGACCTCGACACAAATGACCGACCCTGCTAAAGCCTATGCTCAAGGAGTCGGAAACGTAGTCCCCAATATTCCTGACCCCATCGCCCGCCATACAGAAACCGGGACTTTAGCTCTACAAGTTAAATCAGAACGTAATGCAGGCAATATATTGATTGGTCAAATATTTTCTACACCAGCACCAAAACCGCTCACTGTCGGCTCTACACAAACATTATCTGCACCTGTGATAACACCGGCTACAGTTACGTTGCAACCTGCTACTACCACAATTAAGCCTGTACTGAACGATACCGAACAGTATTTTAATGATGCCATTAAGAAGGCAATTAGCAATGGTGATATTGATAAGGCATTAAAATTTTTGGATGAAGCAGAACGCCTGGGTTCCCCAACTGCACGGGAAACTTTTATCAAGATGATAAAAAAACAAAAAATAGATTGAGTTACCAAATAATTATATTGTCGTTGTACTTCAATACGCATTCATTATCTCCCCGCGCTGCGGGGAGATAATAAGCAGTTTTCGTCTTACGAGCCGCAACTTGAAGTTTATAGGGTATAAAGAAATATTTAACTTAAGATCCCAGCGAAATAGGCTATTAAAAGACTTTCTTATTCAAATATCTTCTTATTTTTCCACGGAATTTAAAAACCAAACAAATAAAAATCAACAATAACAAGATATTGAAAATAAACTTAGGCATTATGAATAAAAATATAATACAGCATAAAACACCTATAGAAAGCAATGAAACAACAATATCCTTCATGGTAATCTCAAATATCTAGGCAAAAAACTTGATAATACACTTTATGAAGTCATAAAAAATTTCCAGCATTAATTCCAAGAAATCCATAATTTCCATCCTCAGAAAAAATTATCACATTAAGAGTGACCAATTATTATTTATCGACTAAATGATTTTATATCTTACATTCTATTATCAATCGGTTGCAAAGACATTGGATCTGGATTATTAGCAATCATTTTTGCCATTTTTTCAATGGGATCTGTCCGTAATATATATAAACGTTTCAAAGAAAATGGATTATCTCCCAGTTTTACTTTGCCTTGTATCGTAGTGACAGCTAAATGAAACCCAGCTTTTTCAGCAGCCTTCATTGCTTTTAGATTGTATCCACCAAAAGGATAAGAGAGATAAAGCACATGTGGATTAAATTGTGACAAGGCACGTCTCGAACGTTCAAAATCATATAAAATAGTATTACTTGACCGACTAAATAATATGGGCTGTTTCTCTTTTCCTAAACGATGCAGAAAATGAGTATGAGATTGGAAATCAAACACATCCTGCATAGCATATAATTCAGAAAGGCTAGTAAATTGTAAACTATCAGGATTCCATTTTTGTGGATAGCGTTTAATTCGGGATGAAATAATAAAGAATGTCGCTTTCTGGTTATTCTTTTTCAAAATGGGGTAAGCATAACGGTAAACGGATTTTAACCCATCATCGAAAGTCAAACCAACCACTTTTGCTGGTAAATTAATCGTACTATTTAAATAGCCCTCCAGTTCATACAATGAAATAGTCGTGTAACCTGCCTGTTTCAAGTAATCCATCTGCTCACGAAAAGCCGTCAGAGACGTCGTTGTTGAGGTGTGGCGAAAACGTTTATTCTCTTTATCACGAAGAATATGGTGATAAGTTAACAGAGGAACACCATTGTCTAGTTCAGCATCCCGATCACTAATGTAACCCAGTCGATCCCCGAAATTAATTTCATACCAAGTATGGTATGAATGATCACGTAATTTGTCTAAAACCGGGTAGCGGAGATTTCCCATCAAAACTGCAATTGGTTTGCTATCAGTTTCAGGTGTACTGTGGACTTGAGCTGCTTTAAAAATCACCAAATTTTGAGAGGCTTTCTTGTGAAGAATATCGAAGGGATCACTGGGAAATGCAGATTTCTTTATTCCCTTTAAATTTCCTTTGGCAATATAGCCACTACCATTACCAAAATGGAATTCATAATAATCACTTTCTTCTCCTGTTTCTTTAATAGCTTGTAAAATTTGTCCTTTTTTGATTACTCCAACCTCAATAACATGCTCACCTACCCAAGCATAGATTTCACTATCTCTTATCATCTCCATATAACGGTAGCTTGGCTGGCTATGATGTTGCGCTAAAACCGGATTGGAAAAACACATCAAAAACGGTAAGGAAACTATTGCAATAACATGAACGATTCGTCTCATTTTTATTTTTCATCCAAAAAAATGCCCTCTACTAAGAGAGGGCATTTCACGATTAGCTACACATATAGAGTATGCTACTCATCACGATATTACTC
This sequence comes from Xenorhabdus sp. Sc-CR9, assembly GCF_963897815.1. NCBI lineage: Bacteria > Pseudomonadati > Pseudomonadota > Gammaproteobacteria > Enterobacterales > Morganellaceae > Xenorhabdus > Xenorhabdus sp. Sc-CR9. Next base: position 13,342 of record NZ_CAWQTY010000159.1, on the reverse strand, counting down.
GTTATTGCTGCTACCGAAACCTGCATTCAACAATTCAGCAAGGTTTGCGGTTGCTTCATCAACGCTAACTTGTGGCGCTTCGGTCACTTCATTTTCGTGACGGCGGCGGATACGATCCTGATGGTAGGCATAACCTGTACCAGCAGGGATCAAACGACCAACAATGACGTTCTCTTTCAGGCCACGCAGCTCATCACGTTTACCTGCAACAGCAGCTTCAGTCAGTACGCGGGTTGTTTCCTGGAACGACGCCGCAGAGATGAAGGATTCTGTTGCCAGTGATGCTTTGGTAATACCCAACAGATCACGTTGGAAAGTCGCAGGTACTTTACCATCCTGCTCCAGCTTACGGTTCGCGACTTTAACTCGCGCGTATTCAACCTGCTCACCTTCAAGGAATTCAGAGCTACCCGCATTTGCGATAGTTGCTTTACGCAACATCTGACGAACGATAACTTCGATGTGTTTATCGTTAATCTTAACGCCTTGCAGACGGTAAACTTCCTGCACTTCGTTGGTGATGTAACGAGCAACCGCATGAACACCACGCAGGCGCAGAATGTCATGTGGAGACTCTGGGCCATCGGAGATAACATCACCGCGTTCAACAACCTCACCTTCGAACACGTTGAGCTGACGCCATTTAGGGATCATCTCTTCGTATGCGTCACTACCATCCAGCGGGCTGATCACCAGACGACGTTTACCTTTGGTTTCTTTACCGAAGGAAACGATACCGCTGATTTCTGCCAGAATAGCAGGTTCTTTCGGGCGACGAGCTTCGAACAAATCTGCAACGCGTGGCAGACCACCGGTGATATCTTTAGTACCGCCAGATTCCTGAGGAATACGTGCCAGCGTATCACCCGCAGAAATGGAGATGCCATCTTCCAGCTGAACAATCGCTTTACCCGGCAGGAAGTACTGAGCTGGCATATCTGTACCTGAGATCAGAACGTCGTTACCCTGAGCATCTACGATTTTCAGTGCCGGACGCAGGTCTTTACCACTACCGGTACGCTCTGCACTATCCAGAACCACCAGTGAAGATAGGCCGGTCAATTCGTCCGTCTGACGGGTAATGGTCTGGCCATCAACCATGTCGTAGAACTGGATGATACCGGACACTTCACTCACGACTGGCATGGTATGTGGATCCCAGTTTGCAACGGTTTCACCGCCGGTTACTGCCTCACCATCACCTTTCGCCAATACCGAGCCGTAAGGCACTTTATAGCTTTCTTTCGTACGACCGAAATCATCGATCAGGCGCAATTCGGTATTACGGGAAGTAATAACCAGTTTGCCTGCTGAGTTCGTCACGAATTTCGCGTTGCTCAGTTTCAAATGACCTTTGTTGCGTACCTGAATGCTGGATTCTGCTGCCGCACGAGATGCCGCACCACCGATGTGGAACGTACGCATCGTCAGCTGTGTACCCGGCTCACCGATTGACTGTGCCGCGATAACACCAACAGCTTCACCTTTGTTGATTCGGTGACCACGAGCAAGGTCACGACCGTAACAGTTCGCACAAACACCGAAGTCAGTTTCACAGCTTACTACAGAACGTACTTTCACACTGTCAACGGAGTTTTCTTCTAACAGATCACACCATTTTTCGTTCAGCAGAGTATTACGCTCTACCAGAATGTCCGCAGTGCCTGGTTTCAGAACATCTTCAGCCGTTACACGACCCAATACGCGCTCACGCAGTGGTTCTTTAACATCACCACCTTCGATAACCGGAGTCATCAGGATACCGTTGTGAGTACCACAGTCATCTTCAGTCACGACCAAGTCTTGGGCAACATCAACCAGACGACGGGTCAGGTAACCGGAGTTCGCGGTTTTCAATGCCGTATCCGCAAGACCTTTACGAGCACCGTGGGTTGAGATGAAGTACTGGAGTACGTTCAAACCTTCACGGAAGTTCGCGGTGATTGGTGTTTCGATGATCGAACCATCTGGAGTTGCCATCAAGCCACGCATACCCGCCAACTGACGAATCTGAGCAGCAGAACCACGCGCACCGGAATCGGCCATCATAAAGATGTTGTTGAAAGAAACCTGCTGTTCTTCTTCGCCGTTACGGTTAATAACAGTTTCAGTAGACAGATTTTCCATCATCGCTTTAGCAACACGTTCGTTCGCCGCAGCCCAGATATCGATAACCTTGTTATAACGTTCGCCAGCAGTTACCAAACCAGACTGGAACTGTTCCTGAATTTCGGCCACTTCAGCTTCCGCTTCAGCAATGATGCCTTCTTTCTTCTCAGGAATAACCATGTCATCGATACCTACAGACACCCCTGAACGGGCAGCATAAGCAAAACCGGTATACATGGTCTGGTCAGCTAAGATAACTGTTGGTTTCAGGCCCAGTATGCGGTAACAGGTATTCAGCATTCTGGAAATTGCTTTTTTACCCAGCGCCTGGTTAATCAGTGAATATGGCAGACCTCTCGGTACGATCATCCACAGGATGGCACGACCGATAGTGGTATCAACCAAACCTGTATTAACAGTAACATTGCCTTCGCCATCTCTCACTTCTTCAGTGATACGAACTTTAACGCGAGCGTGCAGAGAAGCCAGACCTGCGCGGTAAACACGCTCTGCTTCTTTAGGCCCACTCAGAACCATGCCTTCGCCTTTCGCGTTAACACAGTCACGGGTCATATAGTACAAACCCAATACAACGTCCTGAGATGGAACGATGATTGGTTCACCGCTCGCTGGAGACAGGATGTTGTTGGTAGACATCATCAACGCACGCGCTTCCAACTGGGCTTCCAGTGTCAACGGTACGTGAACAGCCATCTGGTCACCATCGAAGTCGGCGTTATACGCCGCACACACCAATGGGTGCAACTGGATAGCCTTACCTTCGATCAGAACAGGTTCAAATGCCTGAATACCCAAACGGTGAAGGGTAGGTGCACGGTTCAGCAGAACCGGGTGCTCACGGATCACTTCATCCAGGATATCCCATACAACGGCTTCTTCACGCTCAACCATTTTCTTGGCTGCTTTGATGGTAGTCGCTAGACCACGCAATTCCAGCTTGCCGTAAATGAATGGCTTGAACAGCTCCAGAGCCATCTTCTTAGGAAGACCACACTGATGCAGACGCAGGTATGGACCTACGGTAATTACAGAACGACCTGAGTAGTCAACACGTTTACCCAGAAGGTTCTGACGGAAACGACCTTGTTTACCCTTGATCATGTCAGCCAAGGATTTCAGAGGACGTTTGTTGGAACCGGTAATTGCACGACCGCGACGGCCGTTGTCCAGCAGCGCATCAACCGCTTCCTGCAACATACGTTTTTCGTTACGTACGATGATGTCTGGCGCAGCCAGATCCAGCAGGCGTTTCAGACGGTTATTACGGTTAATAACTCGACGATACAGATCGTTCAGGTCTGAAGTTGCGAAACGACCGCCATCCAGTGGAACCAGTGGACGCAGATCCGGTGGCAGAACTGGCAGAACGGTCAGAACCATCCACTCTGGCTTGTTACCAGACTGAATGAAAGCTTCCAGCAGTTTAATACGCTTGGTCAGCTTCTTGCGCTTGGTTTCAGAGTTGGTTTCGTTCAACTCTTCACGCAGGGTTTCACACTCGTTTTCCAGATCCATGTTTTTCAGCAAAGACTGGATCGCTTCTGCGCCCATTTTTGCGTCAAATTCATCACCGAACTCTTCCAACGCATCCAGATACTGTTCTTCAGTCAGGATCTGTCTACGCTCAAGATTGGTCATGCCGCCTTCAACAACCACATAGGATTCGAAGTACAATACGCGTTCAATATCGCGCAGAGGCATATCCAGCAATAAACCGATGCGGGATGGCAGAGATTTCAGGAACCAAATGTGAGCGGTTGGAGATGCCAGCTCGATGTGACCCATACGTTCACGACGAACTTTAGTCTGGGTGACTTCAACGCCACATTTCTCACAAATCACACCACGGTGTTTTAAACGCTTATATTTACCACACAAGCATTCATAATCTTTTACTGGCCCGAAAATACGTGCGCAGAAAAGACCGTCACGCTCAGGCTTGAACGTACGGTAGTTAATAGTTTCCGGCTTTTTTACTTCCCCGAATGACCATGAACGGATCATATCTGGAGAGGCCAGAGCAATTTTGATCGCATCAAACTCTTCGGTCTTAGTTTGCGCTTTCAGAAACTTCAATAAGTCTTTCACGAAATAGCTCCTGTCGGAGTTAGACCTGTTAGGTGAGTGGCCCATGCCACTCACCTCTATAACCAGTATACCCTTCGTCTTTCAAGTTGCAGCTTTATTGGCTGCGCTTACTCACCCCTGTCACATAGTTATTATGCTCCAGGGGATTAATGAAAGGCTCCAGCCTTTCACCGGAGGCCAGCCTTTGGCTGGGCAAATTCGTTCCCGACGAATTTGTCATTCCCTTGCCGTCGCGCTGCATCTTGAAATCCATTGGGTATATAATCACTGGCGGGAAAACGGTTTATTCGTCTTCCAGCTCGATGTTGATACCCAACGAACGGATTTCTTTCAGCAATACGTTGAAAGATTCCGGCATGCCTGGTTCCATCTGGTGGTTACCATCCACGATGTTTTTATACATCTTGGTACGACCGTTAACATCGTCGGATTTAACTGTGAGCATTTCTTGCAGGGTGTACGCAGCACCGTATGCTTCCAATGCCCACACTTCCATCTCACCGAAGCGCTGACCACCGAACTGTGCCTTACCACCCAGCGGCTGCTGAGTAACCAGACTGTAAGAACCGGTAGAACGGGCGTGCATCTTGTCATCAACCAAGTGGTTCAATTTCAGCATGTACATGTAACCAACAGTTACTTGACGCTCAAATTGTTCACCGGTGCGACCATCAAACAGTGTGATCTGACCAGAAGTCGGCAAGCCACCCAATTTCAACAGCTCTTTAATTTCGGTTTCTTTCGCACCGTCAAAGACTGGCGTTGCAATTGGCATACCTTTTTTCAGGTTTTCTGCCAAACGCATCACTTCTTCGTCGGTGAAAGTGCTCAAATCAACTTTCTGACGAGTATCGTCACCCAAATCATAAGCTTTCTGGATGAATTCACGCAGTTTGGCAACTTCTTGCTGCTGTTTCAGCATCGCATTGATCTTGTCACCAATGCCTTTTGCCGCCATACCCAAGTGAGTTTCCAGAATCTGACCGATGTTCATACGTGATGGTACGCCCAGCGGGTTCAATACGATGTCTACCGCTGTTCCGTTTTCATCGTAAGGCATGTCTTCGATCGGGTTAATTTTGGAGATAACACCCTTGTTACCGTGACGACCCGCCATCTTGTCACCAGGCTGGATCTGACGTTTCACAGCCAGATACACTTTGACAATTTTCAGTACGCCTGGTGCCAAATCATCGCCTTGTGTGATCTTACGGCGTTTAGCATCCAGTTTTTTCTCGAACTCTGCTTTCAGTTCGTCATACTGTTCTGCCAGCTGCTCCAGCTGATTTTGTTTTTCTTCATCAGCCAGGCCCAGCTCCAACCAGCGTCCACGAGGCAGCTTATTGAGTTTTTCCGCTTCAACCCCACCGGAAACCAGCACGGAGTTAATACGGGCAAACAGACCAGCTTCGAAAATTTGCAGTTCTTCCGTCAGATCTTTTTTCGCCTGACGCAGCTGCATCTCTTCGATTTCCAACGCACGCTTATCTTTCTCTACGCCATCACGGGTAAAGACCTGTACGTCAATAACCGTACCGGAAACACCGTTTGGTACGCGCAGTGAAGAATCTTTCACATCAGATGCTTTCTCACCGAAGATCGCACGCAGCAGTTTTTCTTCTGGTGTCAGCTGAGTTTCGCCTTTCGGTGTCACTTTACCAACCAGAATGTCGCCGCCTTTCACTTCCGCACCGATATAAACGATACCGGACTCGTCCAGCTTAGACAGTGCAGCTTCACCCACGTTAGGGATGTCGGCTGTGATCTCTTCTGGTCCCAGTTTGGTGTCACGAGACACACAAGCCAGTTCCTGAATGTGAATAGTGGTGAAACGGTCTTCCTGAACAACACGCTCAGATACGAGGATGGAGTCTTCGAAGTTATAACCATTCCATGGCATGAATGCCACGCGCATGTTCTGACCCAGTGCCAGCTCACCTAAATCGGTAGATGGACCATCAGCCAGTACGTCACCACGCTCTACCAATTCGCCCAGAGAAACACATGGCATCTGATTGATGCAGGTGTTCTGGTTAGAACGGGTATATTTGGTCAGGTTGTAGATATCAATGCCCGCTTCACCCGCGTACATTTCATCTTCGTTAACCTTGATTACAATACGGGATGCGTCAACGTACTGAACCACACCACCACGTTTAGCAACAGAGGTTACACCGGAGTCAACCGCTACTGCACGTTCCATTCCTGTACCAACCAACGGCTTGTCAGCGCGCAGAGTCGGGACTGCCTGACGTTGCATGTTCGCACCCATCAAGGCACGGTTGGCGTCATCGTGTTCAAGGAATGGGATCAAGGAAGCACCAACAGACACGATCTGTTGTGTCGAAACGTCCATGTACTGGACTTGATCACGGTTGAACAAGCTGGATTCATCGTAATGACGGCAAGTGACCAATTCTTCTACGAAGTGGCCTTCTTCATCCAATACAGAGTTAGCCTGTGCAATAACATAGTTACCTTCTTCGATCGCAGACAGGTAGTGAATTTCATCGGTCACTACACCATCACGAACTAAACGGTAAGGGGTTTCAAGGAAACCGTACTCATTGGTACGCGCATAAACGGACAATGAGTTAATCAGACCGATGTTCGGACCTTCAGGCGTTTCGATTGGACATACACGACCATAGTGGGTTGGGTGTACGTCTCGAACTTCAAAGCCTGCACGCTCACGGGTCAGACCGCCTGGACCCAACGCAGAAATACGGCGTTTATGGGTAATTTCAGACAGTGGGTTGTTCTGATCCATGAACTGGGACAACTGACTGGAACCAAAGAACTCTTTCACCGCCGCAGAAATCGGTTTCGCGTTGATCATGTCTTGTGGCATCAAAGTATCCAGATCGCCCAGAGACAGACGCTCTTTCACTGCACGCTCAACACGTACCAGACCAACACGGAACTGGTTTTCAGCCATTTCGCCAACGGAACGGATACGACGGTTGCCCAAATGGTCGATATCGTCGACTTCACCTTTACCGTTACGGATATCGATGAGCTTCTTCATCACGTCAATGATGTCTTCTTTGCTCAGGATACCGGAACCTTCAACCTCTTCACGATCCAGTGAACGGTTGAATTTCATGCGGCCAACCGCAGACAGATCGTAACGATCTTCAGAGAAGAACAGATTCTCAAACAGATTCTCTGCAGCTTCACGTGTCGGTGGTTCACCCGGACGCATCATACGATAGATTTCAACCAGTGCGCTCAGGCGATCATTGGTTGAGTCAATACGCAGAGTTTCGGAAATGTATGCACCGTGATCCAGATCGTTGGTAAACAGGGTCTCGATAGATTTGTGACCAGACTGACTAAGACGCGCCAGCAGATCCAAAGAGAGTTCCATGTTAGCAGCACAGATGATTTCACCTGTGTTCTGGTCGATGTAATCTTTTGCTACAACCTTACCAGCGATATATTCAACAGGTACCTCAATGCAGTTTACCTGATCTTTTTCTAACTGGCGGATATGACGAGCGGTAATACGGCGGCCTTTTTCAACATAGACCTTGCCATTTGCTTCGATATCAAATGAAGCGGTCTCGCCACGCAGACGTTCTGGAACCAGAGTCATCTGCAATTTGTTGTCGCGAATTTCGAAAACGGTTTTGTTGAAGAACAGGTTCAGGATTTCTTCAGTGGAGTAACTCATCGCACGCAAAATAATCGAAGCCGGTAATTTACGACGGCGGTCGATACGTACAAACAAGTTATCTTTTGGATCAAATTCGAAATCTAACCATGAACCACGGTAAGGGATGATACGTGCGTTATACAGTACCTTACCGGATGAATGGGTTTTACCCTTATCACTGTCAAAGAAAACGCCTGGGCTACGATGCAACTGAGATACGATAACGCGCTCAGTACCGTTGATAACGAAAGTCCCGTTATCAGTCATGAGTGGAATTTCACCCATGTAGACTTCTTGCTCTTTGATGTCTTTGACTGTGCCTTCTGGCGCTTCGCGCTCATAGATCACCAGACGCAGTTTAACGCGCAGCGGTGCGGAATAAGTAACACCACGGATCTGACACTCTTGAACATCAAAAACAGGCTCGCCAAGACGGTAGCTTACATATTGCAGCTCTGAATTGCCGCTATAGCTCTGAATTGGGAACACAGAACGGAAGGCCGCTTCAAGTCCATTCTGGCCTTCAGGATCTTGCTCGATAAACTTCTGGAACGAGTCAAGTTGGATAGAAAGAAGGTATGGAACATCCAAAACTTGTGGACGTTTACCAAAATCCTTACGAATACGTTTTTTCTCGGTATAGGAGTAAACCATAGGGTTCCTCAGCTCGCTGATAAGTGACCCACTCTGCCCGCCCTTAAGGACAGCTCTCTGCAACACTATTTTTTCGAACAGAAAATAGAATATTTTCCGTAACACTCATTGCCATTACTCTTAAATCATTTCATTGCGTTACCTGACTACCGAGCTACCCGAGTGGATCGTAGCTGAGAACGCAGTATATTAAGTCGTCAATAGAAAGAAGTATTCTGGGTTCATTAACAGCTAAACAGTGTGAAATGCTGTTAACTCCCTACATAATGCCTTTCAGGTTATATTGCTTTCAGGCAATATATCTATGCAGGCAATATGATTTGGCTTTCAGACAATGCTGTTAAAACAAGGCCATTAACCACAAACCTTACAAACAATGTCCTTACAGCACAAAAAGGCTGGCGATTAAAAAATCGCCAGCCGCCAGCCTTAACAAATCAGGCTGCGAACTTCAAACTGATCTTACTTGATCTCAACAGAAGCACCTGCTTCTTCCAGAGATTTTTTCAGAGCTTCAGCGTCATCTTTGCTGATACCTTCTTTCAGTGTTGCTGGTGCGCTTTCAACCAGGTCTTTAGCTTCTTTCAGACCCAGGCCAGTTGCGCCGCGTACTGCTTTGATTACAGCAACTTTGTTAGCACCGATGCCAGTCAGGATTACGTCGAATTCAGTTTTTTCTTCAACTGCTTCAGCAGCACCACCAACTACAGCAACAGCTGCAGCAGCAGAAACGCCGAATTTTTCTTCCATCATGCTGATCAGTTCAACAACGTCCATTACAGACATTTCTGCAACTGCGTCCAGAATTTGTTCTTTAGTGATAGACATAACAAGTGTTCCTAAAATTCAGAAAAAGTTTATACGTTAAAAAGCAACGAAGGAAATAGCCAATTAAGCTGCTTCTTTCTGATCGCGTAGCGCAGCCAGAGTGCGAACCAGTTTGCCTGCGGAGGCTTCTTTCATGGTTGCCATCAGGCGTGCAATTGCTTCATCGTAAGTTGGGAGTGTCGCCAGACGATCGATATTTGATCCTGGGATAAACTCACCTTCAAAGGCTGCCGCTTTAATCTCGAATGCTGGATTCGCTTTCGCGAAATCTTTGAACAGACGAGCAGCTGCGCCCGGATGTTCAGAAGAGAAAGCAATCAAGGTTGGACCAACAAACGCTTCTTTCAGGCACTCATATTCAGTACCTTCAACAGCACGACGCAGCAGGGTATTACGTACAACACGTACGCTAACACCAGCTTCACGGCATGCTTTACGCAGTTCAGTCATTTTATCTACAGTAACGCCGCGAGAATCCGCAACAACCGCAGACAGCGCGCCTTTGGCTACTTCGCTGACTTCAGCAACAATCGCTTGTTTGTCTTGAAGATTTAGTGCCATTAGCTTCTTGCTCCTGGATTAACCGGGAAAACCCGGAACTCACTTCACTCAAAGCACAGGATGTGCCTGAGCGCTAAAACACGGTGAGCAGAATCCAGAAAATAAATTTCATTTGGCTCTGTCACCGTCTACGCAGGATATTAAGTAAGTAATTTATTTCTACGTACTTACGCCTGCGGTCTTGGACGGGGCTTGGATTAAGGCCAAGCTCCAACCGAAAACTTGTTATTTGCCGATAGCCCCTTATTTTTCAAAGGTGATGTGTCATTAAACACACAATCAGGCAAATTTTAAGCGTCAGATTTTAGACAAATCTGACGCTAAGGTAAAGCGTTATCTCAGCTTATAATGATTAAGCTGCTGATGCGTTCAGACCAGACTGGTCGATCGCAACACCTGCACCCATGGTAGTGGACAGGCTAACTTTCTTAATGTAAACGCCTTTAGCAGAAGATGGCTTGGCTTTTTTCAGCGCAACCAACAGAGCTTCCAGGTTTTCTTGCAGTTTGTCAGCGTCGAAGTCAACTTTACCGATGGTGGTGTGGATGATACCGTTCTTGTCGTTACGGTAACGAACCTGACCAGCTTTAGCGTTTTGTACCGCTTCAGCAACGTTAGGAGTTACAGTACCAACTTTAGGGTTTGGCATCAGGCCACGTGGACCCAGGATTTGGCCCAGCTGACCAACAACGCGCATTGCATCTGGAGATGCGATAACTACGTCGAAGTTCATCTCGCCTTTCTTAATCTGTTCAGCCAGATCTTCCATACCTACCAGTTCTGCGCCAGCAGCTTTAGCCGCTTCAGCGTTTGCACCCTGAGTAAATACAGCAACACGTACTGAACGACCGGTACCGTGTGGCAACACAGTTGCACCACGAACGTTTTGGTCAGATTTACGAGCATCGATGCCAAGATTAACAGCTACGTCAACGCTTTCTACAAATTTAGCGGTAGCAAGTTCTTTCAGCAGGGCAACAGCTTCGTTGATGTCATATTGTTTAGTTGCATCAACTTTTTCACGGATAGTGCGCATGCGCTTAGTCAGTTTAGCCATTGATTAACCCTCCACTACCAGACCCATGGAACGAGCAGTACCTTCGATTGAACGCATCATCGCGTCAACATCAGCACCAGTCATATCCGCAGCTTTAGTTTCAGCAATCTCACGAATCTGAGCGCTGGTTACTTTACCAACTTTGTCTTTGTTCGGCTTGCCGGAACCAGACTTGACACCCGCTGCTTTTTTCAGCAGAACTGCCGCTGGTGGGGTTTTGGTAACGAAAGTGAAAGAACGGTCCGCATAAACAGTAATAACAACTGGAATTGGCAGGCCTTTTTCAATGCTTTCAGTTTTAGCATTGAACGCTTTACAGAATTCCATGATGTTAACACCCTGCTGACCCAGTGCTGGGCCAACTGGTGGGCTTGGGTTAGCCATACCAGCTGCAACTTGCAGCTTGACGTAGGCTTGTACTTTCTTAGCCATCTTATTTCCTCTATATGGGTCTTATCGCCTCAAAGCGAGGCTCCCCTGACAATTTAGGCCCCGTCTATAAAGACCAGACCACTTAAAACTTTTACCTAAGTTATCTAGAAAACATGATTAAAAAATAATGCCTAGATAAAAACAAAAGGCGCGAAATTGTATGCTAATTTCACACCCTTTGCAAGTGAGCTTGTTTGATTTATCGTCAGATTAAACTTTCTCTACCTGACTAAAGTCCAGCTCAACAGGCGTAGCACGACCAAAGATAGAAACCGATACTTTCAAACGGCTCTTCTCGTAATCGACTTCTTCTACCACACCATTGAAGTCTGCAAATGGACCATCGCTGACTCGAACCATTTCGCCTGGCTCGAACAGAGTTTTTGGCCGTGGTTTATCACCAACTTGCTGAAGACGATCCATAATCGCATCAACTTCTTTATCGCTAATTGGTGCCGGGCGGTCAGACGTGCCACCGATAAAACCCATTACGCGAGGTACACTACGAACCAGATGCCAAGTTGCATCGTTCATTACCATTTGTACCAAAACATAACCAGGGAAGAATTTACGCTCGCTTTTACGGCGTTGGCCACTGCGGATCTCAACCACTTCTTCTGTCGGCACCATTACTTCGCCGAAAGAATCTTCCATATCTTGTAATTTGATATGCTCACGCAGAGATTGCGCAACACGACCTTCAAACCCAGAAAATGCCTGTATGACATACCAACGCTTTTTTGGGGATTCAGACATTTTTAAAACCTCAGGCCTGTAATAAATGAAACTAAACGCACCAGAATACCGTCCAGTCCCCATAAGATCAGAGACATGACAGCGGTTACAGCTGCAACAATCAAAGTCGTATGCAGAGCTTCCTGGCGAGTTGGCCAAATGACTTTACGCATTTCAATGCGGGCTTCACGGGCAAATGCTAATGCAGCTTTACCTTTCACTGTCCACAATGCAACTGCTCCTGCAAAGGCAGCAATAGCCACAACGGCTATCGCACGCAGAGGCAGGTTATACTCTCGGTAATAATAATTACCCACTATAGCAGCTACCAGCAGCACAGCTACCAATAGCCATTTTGCTATATCAAGACCACGCCCGCTTTCTTGAGCATCGCTATTCGCACTCATAAACCAACCTGTAACTATATGTAAGTAACTATGATGTAAATAGATAGCCAGCTTGCCTCGCAAGAGCAAAACAAATCAGACCGAACCCAAAGATAATTGTAATTGTATCTGACTCGGCGCCATAATTCAGCAGGACTTTTATACTCTTCGTCTTTTCAGTTGCAGCTTTGTCGGCTGCCTCTTGAAATCCCTTGAGTATATATCTCAGCGATATCAAATCCCATCCGTTGTATCAAGAGCCTATCTCACCAACAATTAAGGATAACTGTCAAACGGCGATTTGTCTGCCATCGGAGAGTGATTTAATGAACAACTATTGATGAGATAGGTTCTTCTTAAGACAACGTATAAAAAGGGCATCTATCGATGCCCTTCCAAAATGAACACATTAAAAAAATTATGCGATCACTTTAGCAACAACACCAGCACCTACAGTACGACCGCCTTCACGGATTGCAAAACGCAGACCTTCGTCCATTGCGATTGGTGCAATCAGGGTCACAATCATGTTGATGTTGTCACCTGGCATGACCATCTCTACGCCTTCTGGCAGTTCGATAGTACCGGTTACGTCAGTTGTACGGAAGTAGAACTGTGGACGGTAACCTTTGAAGAATGGAGTATGACGGCCACCTTCATCTTTGCTCAGGATATAAACTTCTGACTCGAAAGTTGTGTGTGGCTTGATTGAACCTGGTTTAGCCAATACTTGACCACGTTCGATTTCGTCACGCTTAGTCCCACGCAGCAGAACACCTACGTTCTCACCTGCACGGCCTTCGTCCAGCAGTT
>NZ_CAWQTY010000158.1:0-206 GCF_963897815.1 Xenorhabdus sp. Sc-CR9 | reverse complement strand
ACGCCACAGCCCCATGAGAACCTCATCAGCATGACCGGACAGCCCAAAGATAACCAAAATGCACCAGAAAGATCACCGTGTTCGTTCAGGATGACCAGCATAAAAATCCCCCGTTGAAAAAAATGACGAGTGGGGTAATCAATAGCTGATTTCTGGCCTGAAACCGGAAAAAACGCCCGAAAAAAGGCGTTAAAAACACACAAATA
>NZ_CAWQTY010000157.1:0-214 GCF_963897815.1 Xenorhabdus sp. Sc-CR9 | reverse complement strand
CCCATCGCGTTGAGAACGGCAGCCGCTTCTTCTTTGATTGCCCCGTCGATACGAGTTTGGACCAGATGATTAGCCATTTTTGTTACCCCTGATTTTGTAATTCATTTGCATTACAATGTAATTCAACTTCACTAAAGAATCAATCAACATCAAATAAACGCCCCATCTCCAGTACAGCCGGACGTGCTCAGAACGCTGTAGAACGCCTCAGAAT
>NZ_CAWQTY010000156.1:0-214 GCF_963897815.1 Xenorhabdus sp. Sc-CR9 | reverse complement strand
CCCATCGCGTTGAGAACGGCAGCCGCTTCTTCTTTGATTGCCCCGTCGATACGAGTTTGGACCAGATGATTAGCCATTTTTGTTACCCCTGATTTTGTAATTCATTTGCATTACAATGTAATTCAACCTCGCTAAAAAATCAATCAACATCAACTAAACGCCCCATCTCCAGTACAGCCGGACGTGCTCAGAACGCTGTAGAACGCCTCAGAAT
>NZ_CAWQTY010000155.1:0-214 GCF_963897815.1 Xenorhabdus sp. Sc-CR9 | reverse complement strand
GGCCTCACGCGATAATCATTATCGCCGCAGATAACGACTGGCACGCCGAGGGTGAATTGGACGCAGACGGCAACCTTAAAAAGAACCCAGGAAAAATTGCGGCAGAACAGGCAGCAGCGGCAGTATCTGGGTTCGTTGCACTGCCACCCTGTGAAGAAAAAGCCGATTGGGACGACTATCGCCAAAGATACGGGTTGCAATCCATGCTGAACGC
>NZ_CAWQTY010000154.1:0-214 GCF_963897815.1 Xenorhabdus sp. Sc-CR9 | reverse complement strand
GGCCTCACGCGATAATCATTATCGCCGCAGATAACGACTGGCACGCCGAGGGTGAATTGGACGCAGACGGCAACCTTAAAAAGAACACAGGAAAAATTGCGGCAGAACAGGCAGCAGCGGCAGTATCTGGGTTCGTTGCACTGCCACCCTGTGAAGAAAAAGCCGATTGGGACGACTATCGCCAAAGATACGGGTTGCAATCCATGCTGAACGC
>NZ_CAWQTY010000153.1:0-225 GCF_963897815.1 Xenorhabdus sp. Sc-CR9 | reverse complement strand
GCCACCGTCACGCAGCTCAGCCCACGGCTGTAATGGGTCATCGGGTTTTTGCTGTTCTGACACGGGTTCTCGCTCCGTTGGCTCCGGCTCTACTGGCTCTGACTTTGGGTCTGTTTTTGCCCCTGACACTATCAATGTTTGTTCAAACGCGTTCAGCATGGATTGCAACCCGTATCTTTGGCGATAGTCGTCCCAATCGGCTTTTTCTTCACAGGGTGGCAGTGC
>NZ_CAWQTY010000152.1:0-226 GCF_963897815.1 Xenorhabdus sp. Sc-CR9 | reverse complement strand
ACCGTTATCGATAGTTATTGCTGAGGGGTTCGCTACTGCGGTTACGGTCAGTAAATGCCACGATAATGAAAATAGTCTCACACTGGCGGCAATGGATGCAGGGAATTTGAAGCCCGTTGCTATCGAGTGCCGTAAAAAATGGCCTCACGCGATAATCATTATCGCCGCAGATAACGACTGGCACGCCGAGGGTGAATTGGACGCAGACGGCAACCTTAAAAAGAAC
>NZ_CAWQTY010000151.1:0-229 GCF_963897815.1 Xenorhabdus sp. Sc-CR9 | reverse complement strand
CTTACATAGTATTCGATATCGAAAGAGTAATTCCCTGCATTGATCAATCTTCAGTGGTCATTTTGTCTATCAATCTTGTTTTTTTGGATAAATCCTCCTTAGTTGACAGTTTGGTACTAATTGTCAAGTAAGCGCGTTTTCCTTTTTGATCCCATATCGTCTCGAAGCGACCCGCATTACTCGCAGTGTAACGGACAGTATGACGAATATTACGGTGGCCTAAATAGTC
>NZ_CAWQTY010000150.1:0-232 GCF_963897815.1 Xenorhabdus sp. Sc-CR9 | reverse complement strand
TGGCTGGTGTATTCAGTCGTCCGCATTGAGATCACTAAACAGAGTTTTGAGGTCAGCCGCCTTAGTTACATTTCCTGCACGAGCCTCACGCATGGCCGCAATAGCCGTTTCGTTTGGTACTAATGGTTCGAATGGTAGCGCCTTTTCCCGTGCTACTCGCGTTAGCATCAGGCGGACGGCATCAGATACCGTAAGCCCCATCGCGTTGAGAACGGCAGCCGCTTCTTCTTTG
>NZ_CAWQTY010000149.1:0-241 GCF_963897815.1 Xenorhabdus sp. Sc-CR9 | reverse complement strand
TCTACGGCGTTCTGAGCACGTCAGGTCGTGCGGGTGGGGTTCTCATGGGGTTGGTGAGCGTCCGGTCATTCTGAGGCGTTCTACAGCGTTCTGAGCACGTCCGGCTGTACTGGGGATGGGGCGTTTAGTTGATGTTGATTGATTTTTTAGCGAGGTTGAATTACATTGTAATGCAAATGAATTACAAAATCAGGAGTAACAAAAATGGCTAATCATCTGGTCCAAACTCGTATCGACGGGG
>NZ_CAWQTY010000148.1:0-54259 GCF_963897815.1 Xenorhabdus sp. Sc-CR9 | reverse complement strand
AGCAGTAGCTACTCGGTATGACAAATTAGCAAGAAATTATGAAAGTCTCGTTGCTTTGGCATTTTCAATCATGTGGCTCCCTATGTGGGTCGATTGAAACATGTACAACAAAGGTCAACACGCTCTAATATAACTTTAATGCTATCTTCTTTATTAGCTTGTGAAATTACTCGCATTGCTGAGATAGAAGCCCAAAAACCGGCAAAGCCGGAGCCTGCAATCACAATTTTAGCTGTCATTGTTGAATTCCTTAGAAGGTTAATTTAATTAGAAGGGACTGTTTACAGATTTTAGGTAATACACCTTTCCCATCTTTAAAAGACGTAGTTATTCAGAAAGGAAAGGTTGTGATTTCCTATTTTACAGACCCCAGATATTAAGTTTTTCCTCGCTCCCCTTTATTTGTACGAATTGTTCGTGCCTCTATTTTTTTATCCATCCAAGAGTTGACGTCTCTATAAAATTTTTTTGGGGCGATCTGACATAAACGTGCAGCCACATCGGCAAGCGTTTGGTTAGCCAACACATCACGCATTGCTTTTTCAGCCTGAAGTATTACTTTATGAACTGAGCATGTATCAGAAATGGCCCAATCTGGTAGGTTAGTGTTTTCAAAGATAGCACAACGCTGGCGTACTTCCTGACATTCAAAGAGGGGTTTATGCCCTTCAATAGCATCAATAATAGATAAAAAAGTAATTTTTTCAGCAGGAAGAGCTAATCGATAGCCACCACGGATACCTTCATTTGAATTAACTATTCCTGCTTTTTCAAGGCGAGGTAAAATTTTTGCAAGAAAACTTGGAGAGATGCCTTGCAGCTCTGCCAATTCTCTACTGCTAAGAGAACGATCAGGGTTATCAACGAACCAGAGTAAACAATGAATTCCATATTCAACACTGACGGTAATGTATGCCATTTTTTCAAACTTCCTAAGCGCTAATTTATAAACGAGGACAATACATGTCTCCGTTTTACCTGTCAACATAAACTAGGATAATCTTAATCCTTGTTTTAACCAACTTTCAGCATTAGGAATTAAGTATCAAATGAAGAGTACTTAATCAGTTGTTGTGCTATTTCGGTTAAGCTTCAAGACCGCCTCGTCAAAGAGCTTATGTTCAACACCACCACCAGAAGTAGCCCAATAATACTGCCCTACCAACGCATCTTATTTTTATTAACACAGAATCGCCTGAGGAATAGTAATTAAATGTCCATCAAAAAAAACTCCCGTAACAAAATCTGTAATAGCGTAAATTAACAGCATGTTGATAGACTTGGTGGCAACAATATTCAGAGATTGAAAGAAATTTTCAGCATTATTCCCACTATCTGAAATGAAACTGTTTTGACCTTTGCAGATTGTTATCGGTTATTAGCCTTTATTCTAATGATGAAATAAACATCAATTTTTGTATGGTTGAGTACGTTAAATAAAAAACACTCGACTATCTCTATTTTTAATAATTGAGAATAATCCTAACAAAAGGAGTTTGCCATGAATAAAAACAGCAAAAATTATGTAAAATGGTGGTTGGAAAAGGAAAGATTAAGAACTAATAATGGAATTCCTGTAAAAATAACACTGGCAGGAATTAAATTATCTGTTATTCCTCAAGCATTCCTTCCATCCCCATTACAAACGTATTCTACGCCATTACTCATAAAAAACATTATACATCATGATATTACGGGGAAAAAAATTCTTGATATAGGAACTGGCAGTGGTGTTCTTGCCATTTATTCTGCCCTTAATGGTGCATCTTTGATAACAGCAACAGATATCGATGACCATATATTATACCATGCTAAAAATAATGCTTATCTGAATAAAATTACTGATATTCATTTTATAAATAGTAATCTCTTTGAGTCTGTCGAAGGTAAATATGATTACATATTTGCTAATGGGCCAATTTCTCCTGAATCTTGGTCAGAAAAAAGCCTTTCAGGGCATACTATATCAAGTTATGGAGAAACCCTTTTTAGCCAATATCGTAATTATCTGACAGATGAAGGGGTAATGTTTATGACATTCGCAGAATTTGGCCCAATAGAGGTATTCTACAAAACACTTCAAAAGTATTCAGTTATGCAAAAAGAAAAAAGAGAGAAAAAGTTTGGGGTATGGTGGAGCTTTCATGAAATAAAAAAATAAACTCGATACAACCTCCAACAAAAAGCCGGCTATGTTCCGATGTCTTGAATGTTCTATCAAGAATCAGTGGTTGTACTCACTAATTCAATACAACCACTTTCACTTTATACAACCTTAACAAATTTAAGAATCCAATACTTTTGAAAGCATCTCTTTAAACTGAGAAAGTGAAGCTACACCAACCAATGCATCAACGGGCTTGCCATTTTTGAATACAACAGTGGTTGGGATACTACGAATCCCATAACGTGCAGCAATGGAAGGTGCTTCATCAATATCCACCTCTCCGAACGTTGCGCTTTTGCCCATATCTTCGGATAGTTTCTCAAATATTGGAGCAACCATACGACATGGGCCACACCAAGGTGCCCAAAACCGGACAACAGAAATTTCTGTGTTTGAGGTCACTACATCATCAAAATTATTTTCAAACAGTTCAATTAGATTACTCATCATTTCTCCACATAATGTCATTTATGCCTAAAAATCCTTTTAGTTCAGTATGATAAATCAGTCATAGAGTTTATCAGTCTAGACTAGTGTTATCTCAAATGAACTTTATTCAATTATTCTATTGAATATCAGGATAATATCAACCATTGATCGTTCGAATTTTTCACTCTTTCCACGAAAATTTTTTAGTTATTATTGAGAAACTATATTTTAAAAACTGAAGAAAAGCACTGGGTTTACACTACCTGCTTTTGATAGAGTTGAAACAAAATGTCAGTCCCCTATTCCGTCAAATATATTGTTAGTTGATTTATTGAAGGAATCATCAAGAAAAATGACTTTTGGTTACGTAAAAAATTGGTCAAAATGTGGTAAAAATCGTTTCCCCTCGCATCATGAGGAGTAAGGAAGTGATCTACAATTCTGGTATGTTATTTATTTTTTAAATAATTTCCCAGCCATACAATTAATCATCACAGATAAGAGTCTAATTATGATTGTTTTTGTTACAGGAGCAACTTCCGGTTTTGGTGAAGCTATCGCTAAAAAATTTATCAAACATGGTTCCATAGTTATTGCTACAGGACGTCGTAAGGATAGATTAGATGCGTTGAAAAAAGAGTTAGGAGAAAACTTCCATCCCATTCAGCTTGATGTAAGAGATCGTACCGCTATTGAGCAAGTAGCTCAGCAATTACCCGACTCGCTGCGTAGTATAGATGTTCTTGTGAATAATGCAGGGCTTGCACTAGGGTTAGAACCAGCTCATCAAACTAACCCGGATGATTGGGATACAATGATTGACACTAATACCAAAGGACTGGTGAATATGACACGTGTCCTGCTGCCTGATATGGTACAAGCTAATCACGGACATATTATTAATATTAGTTCCACCGCAGCGAGCTGGCCTTATGCCGGTGGCAACGTATACGGTGCTACCAAAGCTTTTGTCAAACAATTTAGTCTAGGATTGCGAGCTGATTTACAAGGGAAGAATATTCGAGTTACTGATATTGAACCTGGGCTTGTTAGCGGAACAGAATTTTCTCATGTTCGCTTTAAAGGTGATGGGGGCAAGGTTAATAAAACTTACGAAGGAGTTGATGCTCTCACTGCCGATGATATTGCAGAAGCAGTATTTTGGGTTGCGAACCTCCCTTCTCGTGTCAATATTAATACATTAGAAATGATGCCAGTTTGTCAGTCATTTGCAGGTTTAAGTGTACATAGAAACCAATAGTTATTTTTACAAATTGTCAGCTTTTTTATCTAACTTGAAAGCTAGGTAGTCCGTTAATCTTTTTTAGTAGTTTCTATAAATGCCCTAGTCTTATAATAATCTATTTAGTAAATAGCTCCATGAAAGAGGTTTAAACATGCGCATTCATAGTTCTTTGATTGTTAAAAGCATTTCCGCTATTGCATTAATGTTATCGCTATTTTGGCAATCATCGGCATTTTCTGCGTCCTGTACATCAGATAGTACTTGCGTGATTATCAATGGGGGTGAGACTTCGTTGAATAAAGAAAAGGCTCGTCAAAGTAAAGAAGAATGGAATGAACAAAAAGGATTGCGTCAAAAAATAGGCAATAGGAAAGAGAAAGAATTTGATAAGTATGACGCAGAAGTTGATAATCGTGACGACTGTCTAAAAAGCGCCAATATTAACGCTTATTGGGAACCAAATACAAAACGTTGTCTGGATATCAATACAGGTCGTCCGATCAAACCTTGATAGACTCAACACCAACATCAATATAAGGAGATGAGGGTGAAAAAGATCCTACTGACTGGTGCTTTGTTTTTTGTACTTTCTCCTCTTACAGTGCAAGCTTCACAGAAAACGACATGTGAAAGTCTGAAAGAGGAAATTACGCAAAAAATCATTAAAAATGGTGTTTCCGAAACGAATTTTAGGCTTGATGTCGTTCCTAAAGACGATGCTGTAGCAAACGGTGGAAAAGTTGTTGGTCACTGTGATCTCGGCAAGCAAAAAATAGTTTATATCCGTCTTTCCCACACAGATGTATCCAGTGCCACTACCGACAAAAAGAAAGATCAGATGTAACTTTCTTATCGAGATCAGTTCAGTGTGAACATAAAAATAAAAAAGGGAGTAAGTAATGCTCCCTTTTTTATTTACTTATCAAAGCCCGCTAATAACAGAAACATCTAAATAACAGGATAAATCACGTTCTTCTGGCCTGAAAAGATAAGGAATTTCCCCCAACTGCGGGGCTGGTATGTGACAACGTAACCTATCCAGTATTTTAGCATAGTGAGCTAATCCAGGATTAATGCGATTAGCAATCCAGCCAATTAAAGGTACATTATCATTAATAATTGACTGAACAGTCAGAATAGCATGATTGACACATCCGGCTTGAATTCCCACAACTAAAATAACTGGAAGTTTTTCTTGTACAACCCAATCATAATAAAACGTCTCATCGTCTAGTAACATACGCCAACCACCGTTACCTTCGATGATCACGCGATCAGCTTTGCCCCCTAAATTTTTCAGGCCCTTTGTCATTTGAATAAAATCAGCCCGATTTTTTTCTCCGTAATTGCTTTCCCAGATAACAGGATTGATCTCTTCATAATCTACTTGAACTGATGAAGATTTATGTATGACTAAGGCATCATGATTACGTATTCCCTCCGGTGTTTCTTGTTTTTCTGTCGCAATGGGTTTATACCCAACTGCGGTGGCTCCTTCACGATTAAAAACTTGCAGTAATGCGCGGGTAACAACTGTTTTACCGATGTTGGTATCCGTGCCTGTGACAAATAAGCGCGTTAACATAAATTCATTTTTCCGTTTTCCGTAATAACAGTACAGATAGATCGGTTACTCTTTTAACGAGCAAGTTTAGAGTGTAGGAGATGTGTTTGAGATAGGGATTGCGTTAGCTCAATGTTTTTCCTGTTATACGTTATCTATTATTTTTATCCTTGCATGATCTGGTCGATATGACTTGGTTGAATATCAATACTCACCCCGCCTCCCATTATTTAATTCACGCCGCTAAAAAATTAATTATGTCGCTGTTTAAATGAGAAGATATCCGTTTGAGGTAGAAATGTGATCTTTCACACGAACTTAGTAATTATCACTTTTTTTATTAAAAATTTTTATCAGCCATGTCTGAAATCAAGAACGTTTGAAATTAAAAGATTGGTTAGTCTATCTGCCGCAGTACTATTGTTACGATTTTTATGTTTAACCAACCAGACTTCAGAATAAGCAGTATTATTTGCTAAAGGCAGATATTGGACACCATCCAGTTTCATTCGGGTAAATGATTCAGTGATAATACTTACCCCCAATCCTGCTGCAACTAATCCAAGTATTGTCATTGCTTCCCCCGCCTCTTGTGAAATCTTCGGGGTTACTCCCACATTCGCCAGTAAAGAAATAATCTCATCATACAAAGCCGTTCCTACATCTCGCTCAAAAAACACTAACGGATAATCAGATAACATTGCTAGTTCAACACCATTACCAGCGTAATCAAGTAAAGGATGTCCATCATATACTGCCAACATAAAACGTTCTCGAAAGAGTAATTGATGTTCTAGATTATCTGGTAATGACGTATTACGCATAATTCCTATGTCAATTCTACCCGTCTGCAAAGGTGCTATTTGCTGTTTAGTGTTCATTTGATGCATGTGAATGGCGATATCAGGATAACGTTCCCTGAATTGGCGTAAGCTAAGTGCAATCTTATACATAAAAGGGGTGGTGGACGTAAAACCAATGGATATTTCCCCTAATTCACCTTGTTGCATTCGCGCGGCCTTAATTGCAGCTGCATCAACTTGAGCGATGATTTGATATGCCTCCTGAAGAAACATGTGCCCGGCAGGTGTTAGGCTAACATTCCGGTTATTACGCATGAGTAGCTGTGCATTTATGTTTGCTTCAAGGGATTGTATTTGCTGACTTAATGGTGGTTGCGAGATATTTAACCGCTCCGCAGCACGCCCAAAATGTAATTCTTCCGCAACTGCAATAAAGTAACGTAAGTGTCTAAGTTCTATGTTAATAGCCATTGCCTATCACTCAATTGATATTTTAAAAGTATTATTTGTTACGATTAATATATTAGACAAAATATTCACAGATTCATATCCTTGATCTAAATCAAGTCTCTACAACAAAGCGACAACCTGAAAGACAATGAGTAGATATATAGATAAGGAAATAACGTGAATAGAATCCAAAGCGTTAGTGAAAAGTCGGTTATTTCTGGTGTTGAACATAATGTTGACCGCCCGATAAATCATGAAAGTATCCGTAAGCAACATTATATTCAGCGAGGAGATACTGCATATTTGCGTATAACCCTATCATTTTTTACCGTTGGGCTGGCTACTTTTGCACTGCTCTACTTTGTTCAGCCAATATTGCCAATTTTGTCAGAAGAATTTAACGTTTCACCGGCCAGTAGCAGCTTAGCTTTATCACTTTCTACAGGAATGCTGGCTCTGGGGTTATTAATCACCGGGCCTTTATCAGATGCTGTTGGTCGTAAAAATGTCATGGTCATTTCGTTAACTGCTGCCGCTGTTTTTACTCTCTTGGGTTCTGTCATGACAAGTTGGCACGGGATTTTAGTTATCCGCGCACTTGTTGGCTTATCATTAAGTGGTGTTGCTGCTGTGGCAATGACTTACCTTAGTGAAGAAATCCATCCCAGCTATGCTGCTTTATCTATTGGGCTTTACATTAGTGGTAATTCAGTGGGTGGAATGAGCGGACGTTTAATTACTGGCGTGATTGCAGATCATTTTCCCTGGAGATTTTCTGTCATTTTGTTAGGTACTTTTGCTTTACTCTCTGCCATAACATTTTGGAAAATGTTACCAGAATCTAAACATTTTAAATCCAGCCCACTAAAACCCAAAACATTAATCATCAACCTAAAATTACACTTCCGTGACCGAGGCTTATCTCTTCTATTTGCTGAATCCTTTTTACTGATGGGCGGTTTCATCACGATGTTTAATTACATTGGATATCGGCTATTAGAAGCGCCCTATCATCTCAGCCAAACTGTGGTAGGGTTACTGTCTATTGTTTACTTGACAGGAACTTATAGCGCAACAAAAGCCGGAGCGTTAACAAGTAAACATGGCAGAGGAAAAGTATTATTAATTGCAATCAGTATGATGTTAATTGGTTGCATAATTACAGTTTTTCCTCCTATCTGGGCTGTAATGCTTGGAATGATGATACTAACGACAGGCTTCTTCGCTGCTCATGCTGTTGCTAGTGGATGGGTTGGACAAAGAGCCAAGCGTGCCAGAGCACAAGCATCATCGCTTTATCTATTCGGTTATTATGCAGGATCAAGCATTGCAGGAACATTAGGTGGCATATTTTGGTTCCATTTTGGTTGGAACGGTGTTGCCGCATTTATTTCATTATTAATGATAGTCGCTTTTTCTTTGAGCTTAAAACTTAATCAATTGGAGAAATGATAAAATAAAATTGCCGGCATTCATTTAATACCGGCAATTTTTAAACGGGACACTTTAAATAGCCTTATTTGTTTATGTTTATTTTCCGCCCTAACCTTCAATAATAAGACTGACTAGGTAATGCAATAATCTTTGTTAAATATCCCTCAATAATTTCTATATTCCCTTCCTTCTTCAATGAGAGCAATATTCTTTGTATACAACTTCGAGAAAGTGTACATCGTTTCTCTATATACTTGATGGCGGAGATATTTTCCCGAAATTCGGCAGGTAGATCCATCAAACGAGATAATAGACTACATACAATTTCTTTGTTGTCATGGCGGTAGATACTGATATCTCTGGCATAAAGAAAGGAGATCTTATACGAAATTATTCTCATCCACTCCCTATAAAGATCATGCTTCTTTATGGCATTTAACGCACTAATCCTAGGAATTTGGTGTACTTTACAATTTGGCCCTAGTTCAAGTGAGTAGTAGATTTCAGAACCAGAATAGAAAGACAAGCCAATGATATGAGGTGAAAAAAAAGTAGCAATGATTAGATCGTCATTTATTCTATGCATATTGACGTATCCTTGCTCCAATAAAAAAAACTTAGCGAACTCATCTTCGATTCTGATTAATAATCCTTGTGTCGGTAAATCAGACGTAATTAACTCTGAATATGGTAATAATGTATCGATAACCTTTTTAAAAGAATTCACAGGCTTGAGTAATTTTTTCATATTTAACAACCTTAGAGCCTTACTCATTCCACTTGGAAAAATAAATAGTATTGCATCAATACTTAGAATGAAGCACTAATACCCCTATTAATGAATAAAATACCTCCTGTTAAATTTTTATCACAACATAGAAATACTATGCAATAAATGCTTTTTATCTTTTACTTATGATTGAATTTTTTGTTTGATTTTATTGCTGATGTTTGAGAGAGTTGTTTTTGAATTAACAGAATGTTGTAACTAAGTGCATTCAAAAAGCTATGATGTGTAACCGTAGAGAATAATTATGAATAAATACCTTTCAATAGAATCGCTTACAGCTTGCTTCAAAAGACAAGAAGAAAAGTTATCTGAACTGATTGGACTGTTAATTGACTATCCACTTATTGATGCCCGGGTATTTGAATTACCTCAAATCGAAAAAGGTGAAGAACATGAGCAAATAACTGAAATTCAAGTTAACCCGCTGAAGGGTAATGAAGCCCTCAACTTAGGCTTACGCTTCTATCAGAAGCTATTCATACACCATAACAATCCCAATATAAGTAGCAAAGCCGCAAGCCGGCTTCCAGGAGCGCTATGTTTTTCTGTAAGCCACCAGCAGTACAAAAAAGCGGTGAATGTAATCAATGAAGTGAATCAATTTAAAGCTGAACTAGAAAATATTGTTACCAAAGAATCCGGTATCAGTAAAGAACAGAGATTCGAATTTGTTCATGATCATTTAAGAGGGTTAATTACTCTGAATGCTTATCGCACCATTACTCCCCTATTAAACCCTGATTCCATCAATTTTGGTTGGGCCAATAAAAATATTATTAATAAAGTTACTAAGCAACAAATTCTGGAACGGCTGGAGAAAAGTCATAACGCAGGACGGGCAGTCCCTCCCTACTCCAGTGAACAATGGGCTGCATTAGTCGAATTAGAAATTACAGATATCAAAAAATTCCCGAATGATGCAGTACTGAAAATCAAACGGCCAGTGAAAGTACAACCCATTACCCGAGTGTGGTATTCAGAGTTACAGAAACAAGTTCAATATGCATGCCCTCTTCCCGTTATTGTTTTCTATACAGAAGATAGTGAGATCAAACCGAAAATCGGTGCATTACCTGACTATAATGCCAATACCATAAAACATAGATACAAGCCTAAAGCAAAACCACTTGAACTTATTATTCCTCGTCTACATCTCTACAGAGAAATCTAAGATCTAAAAAGGCCGGAACCATAATCAGATCCGGCCTTTTTAGTTAGTAACGTAGATAGGTCATTCAGTAGCAAGCATTATTTCATGCTACCTACCATTTCCTCTGGGCGAACCCACTCATCAAACTCAGCTTCAGTCAAATACCCTAACTGCATCGCTGACTGTTTCAAAGTCAGACCTTCTTTATGGGCTTTCTTGGCAATTTCAGCCGCTTTATCATAGCCAATATGAGTATTCAGTGCAGTTACCAGCATCAGCGATTCATTCAACAATTGAGTGATACGGCTATGATTAGGCTCAATACCAACAGCACAATGCTCATTGAAACTACGCATACCATCCGCCAGCAGACGAACAGATTGCAGGAAGTTATCAATCACCATTGGTCGGAACACGTTCAGTTCAAAATTACCAGATGCCCCGCCAATATTAATAGCAACGTCGTTACCCATAACCTGAGCACACAGCATTGTCAGTGCTTCACACTGAGTTGGATTGACTTTACCTGGCATAATGGAACTGCCAGGCTCATTTTCTGGAATGGAAATTTCACCAATACCACAACGAGGGCCAGAAGCCAGCCAACGAACGTCGTTAGCAATTTTCATCAACGATGCCGATAAACCTTTTAGTGCACCATGTGAGTGAACTAGTGCATCACAAGTTGCCAACGCCTCAAATTTATTAGGAGAAGTTACGAAAGGCTGACCGGATAACTCTGCAATTTTCTTTGCAACACGAACAGCATATTCAGGATGAGTATTCAGGCCCGTTCCTACCGCTGTACCACCCAGAGCCAATTCACATACATGAGGAATACTGTCTTCAATGTGTTTCAGGTTATGTGTCAACATAGCCGCCCAACCAGAAACTTCCTGACCTAAAGTCAGAGGAGTAGCATCTTGTAAGTGAGTACGGCCAATTTTTACGATGTTTTTGAACGCTTCCGCTTTATCTGACAACGTTTTTTGTAATACTTTTAACTCCGGCAACAGATGTTCGCGTAATGCAACAACAGCCGCGACATGCATTGCGGTTGGGAAAACGTCATTGGAACTTTGACTTTTGTTGACATCATCATTAGGGTGAATCAAACGTTCGTTGCCCCTTTGACCGCCAAGGATCTCACTACCACGGTTCGCCAACACTTCATTCATGTTCATGTTGCTTTGAGTTCCCGAACCGGTCTGCCAAATAGCAAGAGGGAATTCTGTTGGGTGTTTACCTTCCAACACCTCTTTCGCCGCAGCGATAATTGCGTCACCACGTTCTTTAGGTAGGAGGCCCAAATCCATGTTAACGCTGGCTGCTGCTTGTTTAGTCAATGCAAGAGCATCAATCAGCGCAACAGGCATTTTTTCCTGAGAAATGCGGAAATGCTCCAGTGAGCGCTGGGTTTGCGCTCCCCATAATTGGTCAGCAGGTACTTCGATAGGTCCCATTGAGTCTTTTTCAATGCGAGTGGCTGCCATTACTATCTCCTTAGCACACAGAATAATTGAATACGCCGGAACAAAATTTGCAGATAAATTAGTCGGCATCTCATTATAATGCCATAAACTTATTATCGATAATGCGACCTAATCGTGTTTATTGTATTGTAGTCATATAAATAAATTTATTTTTTACAACAGGAAATTACGCCATGCTGAAAATGACCAACAATATCCAATATTATGATTGGGGGAGTAAAACCGCTCTGACGGATATTTATGGTATCGGAAACCCCGATAATCAGCCAATGGCAGAATTATGGATGGGAGCACACCCGAAATGTAGTTCACTTGTAGCCGATCCTCAAACAGGTGAAACCATCACCTTGAATACTCTGATTGCCAAGGAGCCGACAAAATACCTTGGGGATAAAGTGGCCCAGCAATTCCAACGATTACCTTTCTTGTTCAAAGTATTGTGCGCAGCCCAGCCACTTTCAATCCAGGTTCATCCTGACAAAACATCAGCAGAACAAGGATTCGCCAAAGAAAATATGGCAGGGTTACCTTTAGATTCAGCACAACGCAACTATAAAGACGATAATCATAAACCTGAATTGGTATATGCACTCACCCCATTTAAAGCGATGAATGCTTTTCGGCCTTTATCTGAGAGCGCGCAATTACTGGGTTATGTTTCTGCCGCACACCCTGATATTCAGACATTCATCCAGCAACCGACTGAGAAAAATCTATCATTTCTTTTTTCTCAGTTATTGAATATGCAAGGTAAGCAAAAACGTTTAGCCATTGCGGTCTTGAAGTCTGCTTTAAATAGTCATCAAGGAGAACCGTGGGATACCATCAGAAAGATGACAACCTTCTATCCTGATGATAATGGCCTATTTTCTCCCCTTCTGCTTAATGTAGTCGAACTGAAACCAAGTCAAGCAATGTTTCTTTATGCCCGTACTCCTCACGCTTATCTTGAAGGTGTGGCTTTGGAAGTTATGGCTAATTCTGACAATGTGCTACGAGCCGGTTTAACCAGCAAACATATCGACGTCCCAGAATTAATGGCTAATCTAGACTTTATTCCAAAACCTGCCAATACCTTGCTGACTATTCCAGAACAGAAAAAAGACGCGCTGGACTACCCTGTTCCCGTCAATGATTTTCGTTTTTCTGTTTATACTATCCAAGAACAACCGATAACATTGGAAAATGATTCTGCATCAGTTCTATTTTGTGTTGAAGGTCAAATAGTTATTAGCACTGATGAGCAGCAATTGAGATTATTCTCGGGTGAATCAATTTTCTTATCTGCTATAGAAATAACCGTGACTGTTCATGGTGATGGTAAATTAGCCAAAGTATTTAATTAATTTTTTATATTCATTTAGTTATATGAGTCCCCATCGGTTGTTAGTCACATTTTTAATGAAAATTAATTAAACATTTTTTAACTAGACTATACACTTAACAACCACAATTGGCATAAATACAGAACGCAAAAATCTATTATGTTGTATGCGTTAAAAGGGTGAGATTCACACATGAAAAAATCGTTAGTCGCTGTAAGCGTTATTGTTGCTCTAGGTGCGATATGGACAGGTGCATCATGGTATACAGGTAAGAAACTTGAAGAGCATTTAAATCATATCGTCAATAAGGCAAACACTGAGATAGAAAAAGCATTTCCTGAAAGTGGCGCAGAATGGCAAGCAAAAGATTTTAATCGTGGTATTTTCAGTTCTGATGTCCGTTTAATTCTGAATGTCAAAAATGGTGTGGAAAATGCGGGTATCCAGCCAAATGAAGAGATTGTTTTCAAATCCACCATCGAACATGGGCCATTCCCTATTGTAAACCTGAAAAAATTTAACCTATTGCCAAAAATGGCATCCATCCATGCAGAGCTTGAAAAAAGCGATGCACTGAAAGAACTGTTTAATTTTACGCAAGAAAAATCGCTGTTTAACTTAAATGCCAATGTTGGTTATAACCGCAGTCTTTCAGCCAATATTGATTTGATCCCGATTAATCACACAGAAACCAAAGAGAATGGAGAAAAATATGTTTTCTCTTTTTCAGGAGCAAAGATCGTTGCTGACACAAATCATGACTTAAGCGCATTCTCATTCGACATCAATAGTGATGGGCTGTCTTTCAGTAGCCAGACCAAAAAAGAAGCAATTATCCTGAAAGGTATTCATTTTACCGGCGATAACAAAAAAGGTAATTTTGATATCTATGTTGGGGATCAAAACTATAGCATCGGCGAAATTTCTATTCATGGAGATGAAAGTAAACCCAAAGCTGAAGACTTCAATGATGTCTCTTTCAAAGGAATTAAAATCACATCTAACCTGAATGATGATAAAGATAATCTGAACATTAAAGTCGGTTACAGCATTGATGGCATAAAAATCAAAGATATGGAATTAGGTTCAGGTAAGTTTGTCCTGGACATGGAAAAACTGGATGGTGAATCTGTTCGCAAGTTTACTCAGGCCTATAATGATACCGTAGCGAATGCTTTAACCAATGATGAATTAGATTCTGATACAGTTTCCTATGGTATTTTCAATAACTTGCATCTACTCTTTAATAAAAATCCTCAATTCAGTATCTCCCCTTTTAGCTGGAAAAACAGTAAAGGTGAAAGTTCTGTCAATTTCAAACTTGCCTTACAGAACATACCAGAAGATAAAAACACGCTGCTCTCTATGGAACCAGAAGAGATGATCCGTAACCTGATCCAAGAGTTGTCATTACAAATCAACATCCCCAAAGCTATGTTGATTGAATCTTTGACAAAAACAGAGATATTAGAGGGTAAAGATAAAACAGCCGCAGAAGTTAAAGCGGAAAAACAAGTCCAGAAACTGACTCAGGAAGGCCTTAAATATAAGATCATCACTGATGAAAACGGTGTTATTGGACTTAACCTCCACTATGCCAAAGATAAAGTGGAATTAAACAACAAAGAATCCAGCCTGAATCAATTCCTGCTTGATAATGGACTTGGCGGGTCCTATGATGGTACAGATGGTGAGCAAGACAATGAGACTGAAATTCCTACAGTTAAATAAGTGAACAACAGTCACCATAACGAATAAACAGAACCCGAACCGGTTTCTTCTACAAGAAAGCACATGCTAAAGGTAAAAAAACCTACGCAGTGAATAGATCGTCAAAACATCGATAGTGCTTTAACTTTCTTGCCAGTCAACGCGTTGACTGGCTTTTTTGTATATATAAAATTTAATAAGAAGGATAAACAAATGATTGATACACGGCTTCCACTGACCGATTTGCACCGTCACCTTGATGGTAATATTCGCCCTGAAACCATTCTGTCTCTCGCACGTCAGCACAATATTCCTCTGCCCGCTTATGAACTGGAAGCATTACGTCCCCATGTCCAGATTATTGAAAACGAACCTGACCTTATCAGTTTTCTCCAGAAACTGGACTGGGGAGTCGCGGTTCTGGCTGATTTAGATGCCTGCCGCAGAGTAGCCATTGAAAACGTTGAAGATGCCGTCAATGCCGGCCTTGATTATGCTGAACTACGTTTCTCCCCTTACTATATGTCCATGAAACACCAGTTGCCTGTTGAGGGCGTCGTTGAAGCCGTTATTGATGGTATTCATTCAGCAAGCCAACAACATGATATTCAGATCCGTTTGATTGGTATTCTGAGCAGAACATTTGGTGAAATAGCTTGTTCTCAAGAACTATCTGGGCTTCTTGCTCATAAAAAACACATTACAGCATTAGATCTCGCGGGTGATGAACTGGGATTCCCTGGACATCTCTTTGAACCGCATTTTATTCAAGCACGCAATGCAGGCTGGAATATTAGCGTACATGCCGGTGAAGCCGCTGGTTCAGAGAGTATCTGGCATGCTATCCGTGAATTGGGAGCAACCCGTATTGGACATGGTGTTAAAGCCATCAATGACCCAGCACTGATGGATTATTTGGCAAAACATGGTATTGGCATTGAATCCTGCCTGACATCTAACTTACAAACCAGCACCGTCAGCTCCTTGCAAGCTCACCCACTGAAACAATTCCTTGAGCATGGAGTTCTGGCTTCAATCAATACCGATGACCCAGCAGTAGAGGGTATTGAAATCCGTCATGAGTATCATGTTGCCGCACCTGCGGCAGGATTGTCACCAGAACAGATTAGACAGGCACAGATTAACGGATTGGCAACCGCGTTCCTCAGCGAAGCGGAAAAACAGGCACTGAAAGCTAAAGTAGCCAAACGCTAAGAAATGCTGCTTATTCCAATCCATTTAATCTTGAAGGCAGACATAAATCTGCCTTTTTTGTTTCAGAAAGATAGAGAAAGACTATAGATAGATATAACCACACCATGTCTTGATTAACTGATTGACTTCCTTTTTAAACGCCGTGCATAACGTTGAGCAAGCACGGCGCAGACCATCAGTTGGATCTGGTGGAAAATCATTAGCGGTAACAGCATTACTCCTACCATTGAAGCAGGAAACAGCACATTGGCCATCGGAACACCATTCGCAAGACTTTTCTTTGAACCACAAAAAACAATTGTAATTTCATCTTCCTGACTGAAACCCAAGAGACGTGAGCTATATACGTTAATAATTAACACCACAGCCAATAAAACACAGCATACAAGACCGATCATAAAGAGCGAGTAGGCATCAATTTTATGCCAAATACCTTCTACCACCGCTTCACTGAATGCAACGTACACCACCAGCAAAATAGAAGAACGGTCTGTCATATTGATCAGTTTCTTATGTTTCTCCACCCAACTGGCAATCAAGGGCCGCGATAAATGCCCAACAATAAAAGGCACCATTAGTTGCAAAATGATATCTTTTATCGCTTTCCATGTATCACTATGAGCGCCACTATCATGAGTCTGGATCAGAAAACCCACCAATAAAGGGGAAACGAAGACACCTAACAAACTTGAAGCAGAAGCACTACATATCGCCGCTGCAACATTTCCACCAGCAACAGAAGTAAATGCAATAGCAGACTGTACAGTAGCAGGTAAAGCACAAAGATACAGGAAACCCATATAGACGGTGGGTGATATCCATTCCGGTACAATGAAATGAAGCCCCATCCCCAGTATCGGGAATAAAACAAAAGTACTACTGAAAATAACCAAATGCAGCCGCCAATGTCCGATCCCCGCTAGAATAGCGTCACGGGACAACTTAGCACCATGCATAAAGAACAGCAACGCAATGGCAGCAGTGGTTAAATACTGAAACCATTTTTTCACCTCTCCTTCACTGGGAAAAAATGAAGCAATGATGACTACAGTAATCAGCGTCACCAAAAAAGAGTCAATCTTTAACTTTTGCAACAAATTCATCAAAATGCTTCCTTTGCCCACAAGGAACGAGTTGAACTATCAATACCCCCATTGACTACTGAACAATTTTCTAACCAACGGGGATAATTCACTGCGCACCGATTGAATTGATTGATGTGTCCAGAATCGAAACTAATCAATCAGAATAGCGCGCTGTTCTTTTGCTGATTTTTCACCAGCTTCAATCAGTTTCATAATCAGAATAGCTTCACTGGCTGTAACAGGATTAGGTTTCCCAAACAAAATAGCATCACGAACAGCAGCATAATACGCACTGTAATTACCCGGTATCGTGGGGACAACCTGCGTAATCAAGTCATCTCCTTGTGACAACGTCACTGATCCATCGCGGGCATCGTAACCCCACTCTGCCCGTGGCAGCTTCTCACCTGCTTTCAGACATTCTTCCTGAGGATCCAATCCATATTTCATATAACTACCTGCCATTCCGTGCAATGTATAAATAGGCGATTCCGCTGCTGCAAGCATTGTTGCATGTAACACGACTTTCAAATCAGGATAATGAAGCTGTGTATGAAAATAATCCGCTGTTTCTGCATTCGGGCGGATCATACCTAAATCAGTCGTAATGGCTTGTGGCTTACCGAAAAGCTGAACAGCCTGATCTAACAAGTGTGGTCCCAAATCATACCAAATTCCACTACCCGCACCGGCAGCTTCCCGCCAGCGTTGACGAACAGCAGGACGATAACGATCAAAGTGGGATTCATAGTATTTCAACTCACCCAATTTATTCTCTTTAATGATTGATTTCACTGTCAAAAAACCAGAGTCCCAACGACGATTATGGAATACAGACAACAGCAAACCTTTTTCTTCCGCTTGCTTTTTCAACGATTCTGCCTGTTCCACAGTAATGGTAAAAGGCTTATCAACAATAACATGCTTACCCACCGCCAATGCCTTTTGTGCCAGCGGATAGTGAGTATCATTGGGAGTTGGGATTACAATAAGATCGATAACTGGATCATTGAACAGAATTTCCGGCGAAGAAACAACTGACACCGCTGGCCAATCTTTTTTGACTTTTTCTGCATCACTGCTGGAAATTGCAACCAGTTCAACATTCGGTGTTCCTGCAATCAGTGGCGCATGGAAGGTTTTACTTGCATAACCATAGCCCACCAAACCAACTTTCAGAAAATCACTCATAACAGCCCCTAAAAAATGATAGTAATACCCTAGCCTGTAACACAACAAATTCAGCCACAAGACAGTGGATTAGTAACAAAATATCAGAAAATATCACCGTCTATACCCAATGGATTTCAAGATGCAGCGCGGCGGCAAGAGAATGACAAATTCGTCGGGAACGAATTTGCCCAGCCAAAGGCTGGCCTCCGGTGAAAGGCAGGAGCCTTTCATTAATCCCCAGGAGCATAGATAACTATGTGACTGGGGTGAATGAGTGCAGCCAACAAAGCGGCAACTTGAAAGACGAAAGGTATATCACACGTTAACAAATAATCACGATTCCTGTGCTACTATCTTTTCCTTATCTCAAGATACTCATTATGGAATGAAAATTTTTTATGTATCAGTCTAATGATTATTATCGTATTAACGGTTGGTTATTGGCTCCTGCTGCTTATCTAATCATGACATTAATCACCGCCAGTTTGATGTTGTTGCTATATGCCATGAAAAATCAGGAAATCCACCAATTCGATAATGGTTTCATCTTTATGTGGTATATCTCTACATTAACCACGGCAATAATGTGGTGTTTTACTGTATGGGTATTGCGATTGCTTTTTATGCGTTCAAAACGTTTTCCGCGTATTTTTATTATTTGGCTTATGGTTTCCATTTTAATTTCCATAAAAACCTTCGCTTTTTCCCCTATTACTGATGAGATAGCAACACGTTCATTACTATGGCCATTACTGGCTGCCGCTATTTTCGTTCCTTATATTAAGCGTTCTCATCGCGTAAAAATGACTTTCACACAAGATCGATAACATACCCTACAATTGATTGTTATTATTGCATCCGCTTACCCCACCATAAGGTGGGGGAATTTCTATTCAGACTATATATACCCAATAGAATGACGGGTATAACAGTGTTTTACTTTCCAGCATCTTATTTTCAGGTATAGCAATGACTGAATACCTTCTGTTATTTATTGGCACAGTATTGGTCAATAACTTTGTTTTAGTAAAGTTTTTAGGCCTATGTCCTTTTATGGGTGTATCTAAAAAACTCGAAACAGCCATCGGAATGGGGTTAGCAACAACATTTGTTCTAACCTTAGCTTCCATTAGTTCATGGTTGATAAACACCTTTATTCTCGTACCTCTTGATTTAATTTATTTGCGTACTCTGAGCTTTATTCTTGTTATTGCGGTTGTCGTTCAATTTACCGAACTGGTCGTCCGTAAAACCAGTCCAACGCTTTACAGGCTCTTAGGTATTTTCCTGCCACTGATTACAACCAACTGCGCTGTACTCGGTGTCGCCTTACTGAATGTCAATCAATCTCACGGTTTTTTACAGTCCGCTGTCTACGGTTTTAGCGCTGCCACCGGGTTTTCCCTTGTTATGGTGCTGTTTGCCGCCATTCGTGAACGTCTGGCTGTTGCCAATATTCCAGCTCCTTTTCGTGGTTCATCTATAGGGCTTATTACGGCGGGATTAATGTCCCTCGCATTTATGGGCTTCAGTGGTTTGGTGAAATTCTGATGATGTCATTGTGGATTGCTATTAGCGTATTAGGCGTACTCGGATTAACCTTTGGTCTGATTCTTGGCTTCGCCGCCCGCCGTTTTAAAGTCGAAGAAGATCCGATTGTTGAGAAAATTGATGATCTGTTACCTCAGAGTCAATGTGGACAATGTAGCTATCCCGGCTGTCGCCCTTATGCAGAAGCGGTCGCCAATAATGGTGAAATGATCAATAAATGCGCCCCAGGCGGAGAGCAGGTTATGCTCAAAATATCCGAATTACTGGGTGTTGAACCACAACCACTGGATGGTGATGACAACGTGCAGAATCCGGCCAGAAAAGTCGCTTTCATTGATGAAGAAAACTGCATAGGCTGCACAAAATGCATTCAGGCATGTCCTGTCGATGCCATTATTGGTGCAAACCGCGCTATGCACACCGTTGTTGAAGATCTCTGCACAGGATGTGACCTGTGCGTCGCACCTTGCCCAACAGATTGTATTACGATGATCCCCGTTGCCACGACCACCTCAAATTGGAAATGGGATTTAAACACCATTCCAGTAAAAAACATCCCCATAACTCCAGAATCCGCTTTGTTCTCTTCTGTTAAGCCAGTTGAGGTTAAAACCCATGTTTAATCTATTTAACTTGCTCAACAAGAATAAAATCTGGGATTTTGATGGAGGCATCCATCCACCGGAAATGAAATTACAATCCAGCCATACACCGCTGCGGCATGCACCATTACCAGATGAATTCATTATTCCCTTGCAACAGCATTTAGGACCGGAAGGTGAATTGTTGGTTAAGGTTGGAGATAAGGTACTGAAAGGCCAGCCATTGACGATCGGGACAGGCCGAACCGTCCCCGTTCATGCTTCTACATCCGGGACGATTACAACAATCGAACCTTGTGTTACCGCACACCCTTCCGGGCTGAAAGAATTGTGTATCCGATTACGTCCTGATGGTGAAGATAAATGGTGTGAACTCACCCAGTCCCCTGATTACACTCTGCTTGATGCTAATGAACTATTACATCGCATTCATCAAGCGGGTATTGCGGGATTAGGGGGGGCGGGTTTCCCTACTGCAACCAAGCTCAATGGAGGGAAACACGATCTCAAGACATTGATTATCAACGCTGCCGAGTGTGAACCCTATATAACGGCTGACGACCGTTTAATGCAGGAGCATGCGCAAGAGGTTATCGAAGGCATTCGGATTTTGATGCATTTACTCAATCCAGAACAGGTGCTGATCGGGGTTGAGGATAATAAACCTGAAGCCGTTGAAGCACTCAATAAAGCGCTCAATGGTGATAAATCGATTATTGTACGGATGATCCCGACAAAATATCCTTCTGGCGGTGCCAAGCAACTTACAAAAATCCTGACAGGTAAAGAAGTACCATCTGGCGGACGTTCTTCTGATATCGGTGTGCTTATGCAAAACGTCGGTACAGTGATGGCAATTAAGCGCGCCATCATTAATGGAGAGCCACTGATTGAACGTATTGTGACCCTGACAGGAGAAGCCATCGCCTCTCCGGGTAACTTCTGGGCACGCCTCGGTACACCTGTTCAATTTTTGTTACAACAAGTCGGATTTAAACCCAAAACAGAACAAATGGTGATTATGGGCGGGCCATTAATGGGCTTTACTCTGCCTGATCTCAATGTCCCCATCGTTAAAATCAGTAACTGCATTCTTGCGCCTTCGGCACAGGAAATGGAACCCAAAGAGATTGAAGAGGCATGTATTCGTTGTGGCTTGTGCGTTGAAGCATGCCCTGCCGGATTATTACCCCAACAGCTTTACTGGTTCAGCCGCGGTCAAGAACACGAAAAAGCCAAGAACCATCATTTATTCGACTGTATTGAATGTGGAGCCTGCGCTTATGTATGCCCAAGCAATATTCCGCTGGTTCAATACTATCGACAAGAAAAAGCGGAAATACGGGCGATAGATGCAGAAACACGACGTTCAGCTGAAGCGAAGCTTCGTTTTGAAGCCAAACAATCCCGTATGGAACGAGAAAAATCAGCGCGTGAAGAACGTCACAAGAAAGCTGCTGTTCAAATCGATAACAGCGATAAAAGTGCGGTACAGGCTGCTCTCGCCAGAGTGAAAGAAAAACAAGGTAATGTAGGTGATGTGATCACCGTACAAGCCGGACAATCCCCTGATAATGCAGCAGCCATTGCGGCACGCAAAGCCAGAAAAGAACAATTGCGGGCTCGTCAGGCCGAAAAACAAATGACTACACATTTGAATGCGGAAACACCTGCTTCCGTCATTGAAAATGAGGACCCACGTAAAGCCGCCTTAGCCGCCGCAATCGCCAGAGCAAAAGCGAAAAAGGCCGCCCAAAATGGAGAAGTGACAACGTCACCAGAAGAACCTCAACAAAATAATGCGGCTGAGACACCCGACCCGCGCAAGGCGGCAGTTGCCGCAGCAATTGCGCGCGCCAAGGCTAATAAATCAGCACAAAGCCCGGCCGAACCCGCAACGCAACCCACCGTAGTCGCTGAACCGGAAGATGCCGACCCACGTAAAGCCGCTGTAGCTGCCGCAATTGCACGGGCTAAAGCCAAGAAAGCGGCAAAAAGCCCGGCCGAACCTACAACGCAACCTGCCATAGTCGCTGAACCGGAAGACACCGATCCACGCAAAGCCGCCGTGGCTGCCGCCATTGCCCGCGTTAAAGCAAAGAAAGCTATGCAAGAAAAACAAGAAGTTCCAACAGAATAGTGACATTAGACGATGAAATTTAGACCAGTAAACACGGATAATAACCAGTTAAAAGTCGCGAGTTCGCCTTTTACACATAATCAAAAAAGTACCAGCAAGATCATGTTTTGGGTGGCTTTAGCTGCCATTCCCGGCATTGCTGTACAGACTTATTTCTTTGGCTATGGAACATTGTTCCAGATCTTGTTGGCCATCATCACTGCCTTATTAGCAGAGTCGACAGCCATTGCACTTAAAAAGCAACTGGTCATGCCATATCTCAGGGATAACTCTGCTCTGGTGACAGGGTTACTTCTGGGGATTAGCTTGCCTCCACTGGCACCGTGGTGGTTGATTGTGCTCGGAACATTTTTCGCCATTATCATTGCCAAACATCTGTACGGCGGGCTTGGACAAAATCCATTTAACCCTGCTATGGTTGGCTATGTTGTCCTGCTTATCTCATTCCCCGTACAAATGACAGGTTGGATGCCACCAGCCTCTTTGCAAGCATTCACTCTAACGCCTTGGGATACCCTGATGGTCATTTTCACAGGACATACACCCGATGGTTCGATCTTATTACAACTGCAACTAGGCATTGATGGATTAAGTCAGGCAACGCCATTGGATAGCTTCAAAACCGGCTTGCTGATCCACAATATCAATGACGTATTACAGCAGCCTATATTGCAAGGTGCTGTGGCCGGTATTGGCTGGCAATGGGTCAATATTGCTTATCTGGTTGGCGGGTTGATTATGCTCAACCGAAAAATCATTCATTGGCAGATCCCGACCGCATTTCTTTTATCGCTGGGTGTTTGTGCATTACTCAGTTGGTTGATAGATCCTACCCGCTATTCCCCCCCTTTATTGCAACTCTTTTCCGGCGCGACCATGCTAGGAGCATTTTTCATTGCAACCGATCCGGTCAGCGCGTCAACCACACCAAAAGGCCGCCTGATTTATGGCGCAATTATCGGAATTCTGATTTGGGTTATTCGTGTTTACGGTGGCTATCCTGATGCCGTCGCATTTGCCGTCTTGCTGGCAAATATTTGCGTACCGCTGATTGACCATTACACACAGCCCCGCGCTTACGGCCATAAATAGGGAAAGGGAGAACTGGCATGTTAGAAACTATGCGTCGTCACGGGATTACTCTTGCAATCTTTGCCGCCTGTACGACAGGGTTAACAGCTATTGTTTATTCATTGACAAAAGACCGGATTGCAGAACAAGCGGCAATACAACACAAGACGTTGCTGGATCAAGTGGTTCCCCCTGCTTTATATGATAATCAAATGCAGGATAAATGTTATTTGGTGACAGACAATGCGCTGGGTAACAAACAGACTCACCGCCTTTATCTTGCCCGTAAAAATGGCATTCCTGCTGCTGCCGCTTTGGAAAGCACCGCTCCTGACGGTTATTCAGGTGCTATTCAATTACTGGTAGGTGCTGATTTTTCCGGCAAAGTTCTGGGCGTTCGCGTGACTAAACACCATGAAACCCCCGGATTGGGGGATAAAATCGACACCCGTATTTCCGATTGGATCTATGCTTTTTCCGGCAAAAAAGTGATGTCAAAAAATGACCACAATTGGGCAGTCAAAAAAGATGGCGGTGAATTTGACCAGTTCACCGGAGCAACCATTACGCCTCGTGCTATTGTCAATGCCGTAAAACGCACCGCCCTTTATCTGGAAACAATACCAGAGCAGCTTTCTTCGCTGCCAACGTGTGGAGAAAAATAACCATGAGCGAAACCAAAAACCTATTTATTCAGGGACTCTGGAAGAACAACTCTGCATTGGTACAGCTTTTGGGGCTTTGTCCCCTGCTGGCGGTTTCCTCCACCGCAACCAATGCCCTGGGATTAGGGTTAGCCACGACACTAGTTTTATTAAGCACCAATATTGCCGTATCCGCTTTGCGACGTTGGGTTCCCCATGAAATCCGCATTCCCATTTACGTGATGATCATTGCGTCCGTTGTCAGTGCTGTCCAGATGCTAATCAACGCCTTTGCGTTCGGGCTATATGAATCATTGGGGATTTTTATTCCGCTGATTGTCACTAACTGTATCGTGATTGGCCGAGCGGAAGCTTACGCATCAAAGAATTCCATTTATAGTTCAATGATTGATGGCCTTGCGATGGGCTTTGGTGCAACTTTCGCCCTGTTCGTACTGGGAGCGATACGTGAAATTCTGGGTAATGGCACACTGTTTGATGGCGCGGATTTACTGCTGGGTAGCTGGGCCAAATCATTGCGGATTGAAATAGTTCATATGGATTCGCCCTTCCTGCTTGCCATCCTGCCACCCGGAGCCTTTATTGGATTAGGTTTGATGCTGGCAGGAAAATATATTATTGATGAACGCCTGAAAAATCGTTCAGAAAATAAAGAACGCCAATACAACATAGAAAAAGACAATGTAGAAAAAGGCTGCGGCAGCCATATCACAAGAAGCTGAGGGTGTAATCAGATATGAATCAACAAAAACGGGTCGAAATTCTCACCCGCTTACGGGATAACAATCCGCATCCGACAACAGAATTGGTTTTCAATTCGCCTTTTGAATTGCTGATCTCCGTATTGCTGTCTGCACAGGCTACCGATGTCAGCGTGAATAAAGCGACGGCGAAACTCTATCCCGTTGCCAATACCCCGCAAACCATCTTCGCTCTCGGTGTGGATGGTTTAAAAGAGTATATAAAAACCATCGGGTTATATAACACCAAAGCGGAAAATGTGATTAAAACCTGTCGGCTTTTACTGGAAAAACATCAAGGCGAAGTGCCAGAAGATCGTGCAGCACTGGAAGCGCTGCCGGGTGTTGGTCGCAAAACGGCCAATGTTGTATTAAACACCGCTTTTGGTTGGCCGACAATTGCCGTCGACACGCATATTTTTCGCGTCAGTAATCGAACTCAGTTTGCACCGGGAAAAAACGTTGACGAGGTTGAAAAGAAACTGTTGAAAGTCGTACCGGCTGAATTCAAGGTTGATTGCCACCATTGGCTGATCCTGCACGGGCGTTATACCTGTATTGCCCGTAAACCACGTTGTGGATCTTGTATTATTGAAGATCTGTGTGAATTTGAGGATAAAACTGAGTGATGACTCTATAAACTAAGTATTTAATCTCTCTCCTATTGGAGAAGGAGAGAGATTAAATAATAAAGGTAGACATATACAATAGGATCTTCTTGCACTTTATCAATAAAAAATAAGGAATCGGAGGAGTAGCGGGTCCCATTGAGTATCTTTACGGGCAATATAGATATCCGCCATGCTCCTGTTCAGGTACAAATGTGATTAAAGGGGCTTTGGGGTTTATTTCAAAACCGGGCTTCCACCGCTGATGCCCTGGTAATTGAGTTTAACAGACTGATATCTTCCACCAGACCATTTTTCAAATTGCCCTTTCAGGTTGTTCAATGTCCACTGATAATAATATTGAAAAAGATCCATACTTCCCTCCAACAATCTCACATGGAGGTAGTTATACGCTGTGGTAGTAGGAGGCCCATTCATACCGCAAGTAGTAACTAACCCAAATGGATCAGTCCAAATTATCGGGTTATAAACATATCCATATAGATTAAACCCGCCCAGCAGCCCTATCGGATCGGATGTCAAATATTGCGACGTACCACAATCATAATACCGAAACCGATTATAATATAACCCACTTTCCGCGTCCTCGTACTGCCCGGCAAACCGCAGGTTGCAGCTCATCTGGTAATCTTCATCATCTGCCGCCAATAGTGGCATCCGTTCAGCTTTACCCCACGTTGTCAGCCGGTTTGCCCAGACCAGCTTACCGGATTCACTCAGTATTTCCCGCGGTGTGCCCTGATGGTCACTGACAATATAATGCAGTTTGCCTTTTTCATAACGGGCTGACGGGGTGAATGCACCTGGCTGATACAGCCAGCAAATGCTGTGGTCATAGGCCGGGGTGCCATCTGCATATAACGGAGTTTCTTCCACCAACTGGTCACCACTCCACAG
The DNA here is from genome assembly GCF_963897815.1 of Xenorhabdus sp. Sc-CR9. Lineage (NCBI taxonomy): Bacteria > Pseudomonadati > Pseudomonadota > Gammaproteobacteria > Enterobacterales > Morganellaceae > Xenorhabdus > Xenorhabdus sp. Sc-CR9. Next base: position 27,930 of record NZ_CAWQTY010000148.1, on the reverse strand, counting down.
GTAGTCATACCCCATAATGGTGTCCGGTTTCGCCGTCAAATCTGGTTTACCGTGCAGCCAGCGTTGCAAGTTAGCGGCGGCCAGTTTGCCATCGTGGACTTTCAGCTTGCGGATACGCCGCCCAAAGGCATCATAGCGATAGTGCCAACGGGAACCGTCCGGCGTTTCACAGTGGGTTAGCTGATTGTGCGTATCCCAACGATAACGCCATACCTGTGGACGAAAGCCATCACGGTGTTCGGTTTTTTCTACCTGCCGGCCATTGGCGTCATAGCGGTAAGTGACATTGCCACGTTTAATAACCCGCCCGGCCTGCTGGTGCTGTTCAATCTGCTCAATCGCCCCTTTGGCATCCACCCGCACATGCAGGTTTACATTGCCATTCGGGTCATAACGAAACTGCTCTTCATAGGGCAACCGGCCATTAAATTCGGCGCTAACAATCTGGTCATTCTGATTATAGCGGTAACGGGTTTGTCCCCAAATGCCGTCATCGATCATTCTGACACTGTATGCGCGGTCATACTGCCAGCTACGGTTAACCGCGGTGGCTTGCGGTGGAAAATGGGGATCGTTCTGCGCCAACGTTTCACGGAACAACGCGGTCGTCCGCCCCGCGGACTGGTGTGCTAATAGCCCGGTAGAAGTATACCGGCTGGCCAGAATAAACCCTGCCGCGCTTTCCCGCACAGTTTCCCGCCCTAACGCATCATGGCTAAAGCTCAACGGCGTATGCTGGTTAAACTGAAAATGGTTCACAGCCCCCATGATGTTATAACCCCAGTTCAGGGTATGCCCATCGCGGGTTTCCGCGGTTAACTGCCCGGTCAGGCTGTTCCACTCACGGGTGATTTCACGCCCATTAATGCGTTCACACACAAGTAAACCAGCCGCATCATATTCGTATTCCACTACAGCATCGTCATTGGTTGCCCTGATAAACTGGCGGCGCGCGTTATATTCGTAAGTGGTGGTGGCGTGCAGTTCGTACTGGTCTTCCTGCTGATGCCCGCTTTCCTGTCGGGTCAATAACCCTGATGACGAGTAATGCCAACGCAAGACGTGATTATCCGGATAGCGGGCCTGAATGCGACGCCCCAGCGCATCATACTGGTAGTCGATGGTACGGCCGGTAAAGTCGATTTCACGGATAACCTGACCCGCGGCATCCCGTTCATAGCGATACGTTTCCCCTGTCGAGGCGGTGACGGAACAAAAACGCGTAAGACGGTCATAACCAAAGTGTAACGTTGTGCCATCCGGGCGGGTCATGTGGGTCAGCAAATCAAACGCGCCAAAGCGGTAGCGCGTCGTGCGGCCTTCCCCGTCAGTTACCGCGACCACACGCCGTTCGCTGTCATATTCAAGCTGTTGAGTCACCCCATCCGGTAATTCAATTTTGGTCAGGCTGCCATTATCGAGGCTGGCATGAACAGCACTGTAGCGATAGCGGGTTTCCTGCTTAAGCGCATCGGTAATACGGCGCAGACGCCCCAGTTCATCCAGTTCCAGACCGGTTGTCTGACCATCGGGTGTCATCATCGCGGCCAGCCGCTGATGTTCGTCATAGGCGTAGTGCCACTGCCGGCCATCCGGCAACAGACGTTGCCGCAACTCGCCATGAATACCGTACTGATATGCTTCTGTATGCCCTTGTGGGTTAGTGACCGCGGTCAGATTGCCTTGCTCATCATGCCGGAAGCGCCAGATATCCCCCGGGGGTAAAATCGCTTCGGTAAGCTGACCGTGTTCATTATAGTCATAATAAAAAGCGTCCCCCGTGGGCAGTACAATTTCGGTCAGTGCCCCGTCATGGTTGTAATCAAACGTGGTGTAACCGCCCAGTGGATCAATTTCCCACACCTTCTGGTTATAACGCCACTGCGTCCGGGTTTCGCGCCCTAACGGATCAACCTCACGGATCACCTGATTATTTTGATTGTAATAGGACAGGGTTTTTCCGCCTTCGGCATCCAGATACGTGGTCACACGGGCCTCATCGTCATAGATAAAACGATCTGCCCAATAACCTTCGGAAGAATGGGTGGAAACGACCCGGCCACGTTCATCATAGCGAATATAAAAATCCGTCTTATCCGTATCATGCCAGCGGGTCATCAATCCTTGCGCAGTGTATTCATGCCACAGATGGTTTTGCTGAAAGGCGTCACATTCGGCCAGATAACCGTATTCATCATAATGGCAGGTGAGTAACCGTTGCTGGATCTGCTGAAAATGGTAATCCACTGCCCGGAGCTGATTATCCTGATAATGAAGGGTTAAGCGGAAACCATCATTGCGCACCACTTCAATCAACTGATGCTGGTCGTTATAGATAAACTGAATATGATTCTGATGGCGATCCGTGATGGCGGACAGCCGGCGCCGGTTACCCTCAATCTGGTTAAAATGGAGAGTTTGCTGGTTTTGTTTGTTGATGATGGATAATTCACTCTCAAGCTCCCCTGTCAGTAAACAGTGAAGAAAATGGCGATTACGTGCCAGCACCTGATTTTCCGGTGTCAAAAAAGCATAAACCTGCCCGTCAGCATCGGTAAAATGGACTTTTTCACCGTCCAGCACTAACTGACGTGACCAGTCATCAGCCCATTTAGGTCCCAATAACCCATTTAAGGGAGCGGCAGAGCGATAAGTCCGGTTTAAGGTAATCGGCAATAGTCCGGGAATGACAATGATTGAGAACGTTTGTAGGTAATCGCCAGAGGTGATATCAACAGGTTCGCCTTGTCCACAGCTACCCCCTGTACATTTAGGATGTTCTTGATCAGATTGGTGAGCAGGATCTGTTTTTTTTTCCTTTGGCTTATCAAAATTATTAGATTTATCCTTATCATCTCCTCGTGCAACTTTACCTCCATTTTTCTTTTTATTATCAGTAACGTTTGGCTTTTTCCCTGCCGTTGTCGCTGCCTCCACTACCTTACCTACCATTGTCCCTATCTTCCCTACCATTGCCCCTACCTGCCCTAGAATTGCCCCTACCTTCTCTGCCTTCTCTACAATTGTCTCTTCCTTCCCTACCATTGTCCCTATCTTCCCTACCCGACCTAGAATTGCCCCTGCATCCCCTACCTTTGCACCTACCTTACCTACCTTTGTCGCTGCCTTCCCTACCCCTAATCTAAGATCAGAATTAAATTCAAATGTCATCGGACTCGCTGAACTTGGGTCGGTCTCTAATACAACACTTTTTGCCCCCCCCAAATGTGATTCTTGTGGTGTTTCTGACTCAACAGGTTTATTCGCCTCTTTCGTACCCATTTTCGCTCTCTTTTGCTGACCAACAATAATTCCCACCGTATTCCCTGTACCCGTTGGACTATCGTTTTTTATGCCTTTTTCCATATATCCTCCCTTATGCCCCATTCATCCAGAATTTATCTGTATGGCGCAATATCAATTTGCCATCCGCCCGGACTGTTTGCGTATGCTCTTTCGGATGACACTTTCCTCCCACCGTGCCACTTTTCACCCCCATTGCCGTTCCCGCTTCATCTCCTAATGTCTGCGGGACAAAACTTTGCCCGAATACCACCACCGGCTGCCCGTTTGCCCGCACCGATGTAACCGATGCAGAGGAATCTTCCAGTTTGGCGATTACGGGATAAGGAATCGGAGGCGTGGCCGGTCCCATCGGGGTTTTGCAAACATCGGGAACCAGACTGATAATCAACCATTGAGTATCTTTACGGGCAACATAGTTATCCGCCATGACCCTGCTCCTGTTCAGGTGAAAATGTAATTAAAGGGGCTTTGGGGTTTATTTCAAACCGGGCTTCCGCCACTCGGATGGGGAAGTCAATGCTGAAATGCAGACGAAACGTCAGCGCCAATGTCATTGCATCGGTATCAATAATCAGGGTATCGAAGTTCATCAGAATGGGGAAAAGAGCACCATCCTCCATGCGGAACAGGATAAAAGGACGATGTCCCGGCAGTTCGGTTTGTAAAGAGCCATCCGGTGTCAGATTAGTCAGTTGCAGCGTGATATCGGTGGACGGCCAGTCAATCTGTTGATCTTGTGGTGCGCCATTCCAGTAACCAAAGTCAAAATCCTGTGGCAGGTAAGGATGGCGCTCGTCCAGCCACGTCTGGTCATAAGTGCCGGCCAGTGTTCGCCGTGGCAGCCACGCCCGCCCGATAACGCCCATACACTGCGGTTGACAGGCTGGCTCGGTGGCTGAGAAACGGTCTGCCAGCATATCAGTAAAATGGTGTGCGGTTATCGGTGCATTCGGATGGATAATGCGCGGTGCCGGATAACGAGGCAGATCTTTCGCCTTCGCATACCACGGCAAAACAAACCCCGTACCAATGGGATTGTATTCATAAACTGCATGAGCTATGGGAGCCTTTTCGCCATCAGGGTGTTGGCTGCGTTGTTCAGGAGAGAGCTTGTCTTCCTCTATTAATGCCTTCGCCGCTTTATCATCTTCGGCTTCAATCCGGCATCCCCCGCCAAAGGCATAACGATAATCAAGGGGTAAATGGTTAAATGGTTTGGGATCAGAAAGCTGCCATTGCCCGTTATCGGGGCGGAAAAATTCCCGTTCACCTGTAATATTCAGTGTCTTATTCAGTAAAATGTCGCCATTGGCATCCATGACTGACAAACGAACAGGGAAAGATGAGCAGGGCTTACCTTCTGGTGCATAAGCCGTACCATTGACAATTACATCACACTTGGGCTTAAACGGTGCCAGATCACTTTCCTGCAATACCTGTGAGACGTTCAATGCACCCCGGTATTGATCCTGTACACATAAGGACATAATCGGCAGCAGTTCAGCCAGATATTCACCCTTCCCTACGGGCAATAGCTGATAACCCACTTTCATGGCAATCACATCGTATTCCTGATCTTCTGTATCCAACATCCGGTAGTTCATCACCGAAAAAGGGGTGAGATTCCTGAATTCCATCGCCCTGTCTCCTCAGTTCAAATCAATATCTTTGCCGTGGATTTGCACAGGGCCGCTGGCATCAAACAGGAACGCTTTCCCTTTGATAGTAATTTTGCCGTCTTTGTCCATCCGCAATGTGCTGTCACCACATTTCAGTTCAATCATCTTACCTGCCGAAATAGACAGGATTTGCCCCACGGACACTGTCTTCTGCATTTTGACCGATTCAGTTTGACTCATGGCAACCGTGGTATTCATACTGGCACCAACGGTAATGGTATAAGACTGTCCCACTGTCAGGGTTTTGACCATCCCGACCACTTCAGTGCTGGTATGTCGCACAACTTCTTGTTTGTTTTTTTTCACAATAACGGCCTGATTACCCTCAAGTATTTCAGTGTGATTGCCCAGCACTTTCGTGGTACGGTTATTCAACACTTTGGTATTCATATCCTTCTGGGCATGAATAAACACTTCTTCACTGCCTTTGGCATCTTCAAACCGCAGTTCGTTGAACCCTTCACCTTTATGGGTATGCGTTTTTAACGTGGTACGGGTTTTCTCGGCAGGTAAATTAAGGGGCGGTTGGTTACGGCCGTTATAAGTACTGCCCGTCACGATGGGACGATCAATATCGCCATTAAGATAAGAGACAATTACTTCCTGACCAATGCGAGGGATCGCCATAAAGCCAAAACCATTACCGTTCCAGCCCTGTGCCACTCGTACCCAGCATGATGAGCCATCTCCCGCCGGATCATGACGATTCCAATGGAAATGCACTTTAATGGCACCATGTTCATTGACAAAAATTTCTTCACCGGGTGGTCCAACGACCGTCGCCAGTTCATCACCATCCGCCAGCGGCTTATAACGGTACGGCGGGCGCCAGTCATTTTTCCCCGGAATAAACGTAATATCGTTCGTCAATGTTGTCCCTTCACCGCCAATGCCTGCGGCTTGGGGTTGGGAACCATAATGATTCACCGTGACAATCTGCCAACGATTATTCATGGTCGCAATGGGATGGGATTGCAGGCTAAAAATTTTACCGGGACGCAACTGGATACAATTGGTGTGTGCCGAACCCGATTTACTTTCGTTATTCAGTTGATTAAGGCGCACATCGCCCAAGGGTTTGCCTTCCTTGCTCCACGGGAAACGGCCATAACTTTCAAATATCGCATGACGCCCGCCTTCGGGCAAAGTGGCCTGAGACTGCAAAGGTTGTGAAGGACGCAGATAGTTATAATCTTTGTGGATATACTCATCTACACGGAGGTATTCCCCATATTGCCACTGCCATGCAGTCGTATCTTTATCATCAGTATTGGGCTGATTGTTATAAATCAGGTTAAGATCGGCCGTCATCCCCAAATGGGAATCACTGAAAAAGAGTTGTTCTTCTTCAAACCAGAAAGCAATCCCCTCTTCCGCCGCCAATCGACACCAGAAGTCATAGGCAGATTCACGTTTTTGCGTCGTGTATTCCCGTTCCGGATGAAGCTGACTGTCTTCATAAAATTTATTATCCGATTTAACACGGTGCTCTTTTAACAACTGTTTGAGAATATCCGGCACAGATTGGCGCTGAAACAGGCGGCTATCCTGATGAAGCGTCATTCGCCACATTTCAGGCCGGATAGTAAAAGAATAGTAAGTTTGCCTTCCGTCGGTATTACCCTGCGAAGCCCCTGCCACGATACCTTTAACGGTACGTTCTGCCTTGCCATTGCGGGTTATGGTCAGAGAGGCATAGGTGCCCAGTTGATCGTTGAGGACCACATTATCAAGCTGACTGACTACCGTCAGAGACAAATGATAAAGCTGGGATAATCCTTCCTGTAAGTTGAAATTGACTACCTGAAAAGTTGTGCCCGGTAACGCACCGATTTGACACGTAAAGACTAATCCATCCATTTTGCAACTCCTCACATAATGGGGCGATACCCTTGAAGTGGACAAGGCGATAAATGCCAGCGGATATTGGAAACATGCCCGATGACACTCATTCGCACCCGCATGTTTTCGGTCAGACAAAACGGAAAAAACTGATATAACGCATTGGCAAAACGAAACATTTCTCCCTGACCGGTATAAACAGATTCATCCAGTGTCAGTTCAATATGTACACAACGGTGAGGAATTCCACGGATAAGCCAATCACCCGGCTCAGACTGAATGGCTAAAATACCCGTAGCCATTCGCTTGATATCACGGTGGATATGGCGGTCAAGGTCAGCGTAAAAATCGTAATCGAGTAATAGCTGCTTTAGTGAAGAGACTGAATTCAACCAGAAACCATTTGCACCGTAATGAGACAATAATTGCCAATATCGTGAAGAATCGGTCACGGGTGGGTAACTGGGGGCAGTAGGCGTAAGATTTTTGACTTGCAAACTATCAGGAATATCCTCACTGGTATAACAGATGTCACCTTTCGCCAATGTCGGCAGCTCTGTTGCAAATGCGACAAAATGGCAGGTCAGCTCTTGATCTGGTGCCTGTTCCATCGGTCGGGCATAACGATCATAAAAAATCAGGGCATATTCCAAACGCCCCAATGAATCGCGGGTGATATCCAACGCATAAAACCAGATTTCTTCATCAGCATGACGAAAAAAATGCGTGAATTCACTCATAGGATAAAACTGACATCGTTTACCGCGTTCTTTACCCGGCTCATCTTTTAATACAAGGTCAGTGAAATGCAGTATTCCTTGCTGTGGTGGCAAAGGCAGCGGGTAACGGGCTGTATCTGGCGCAAAAGCGAGTGTCAGTTGTGACTCAAGTTCAAGATTCATCGCAGGAACACAATGGAGATGGAAAGCATCGGATAATTGTGCTTCAGACAGAGAAAGCACGTGATTCAGTTTCAATATAACGCTGAACTGCCGGCTTTCCGTCATGGATAAACGGTGACACATGACAGTTGGTAAATTCAGCGTCAGGAAATGGTGTACATGAGGCAAATAAAGCGATTCCATCAATATTTGGGGTGCCCAGTTACCTTCTGCTGAAGTGGGTGATGGTGAGATTAAACGTGACGTGCCTGACATGGGTTCAAACCAGAGCGGTTCAGCAGGGTAAGTCAGCCCGTTTTGATGTAACTCCGCACCGATCAGAGTCTGGCACAATGCCTGCGTCAAATTATCCGCAATGGCTGCGTCAGGGCTGAGAAACAGACTGATAGGACGTATAAGCCAGTGATCATCCCGGCCGGTGTATTGAAAAGTCAGGGTAATGCAACTGGTTTCTGCCTGATAAGTGATATTCCGTGCAACCAATATCAGAGGCTCAATATCACACGCCCGGCTTGTCAAAAATTTTGTGCCCGTACTACTTGATGAGACTTCTGAATACTTAGGCAAAGTAACCGTAATATCATCCCCTTCCACTGCATTAAATTGAACGACACTTGTTGCAGGAATACCTTTGACAGGCAGCGCATTCAATCGTTGCAGTAAAGGCAGAGTCATCTCAGGAAAGGCATCATCCACTTTTTGATGCACGCGAGCCATTAATGCTGAAAAGCCCTGATTGACTCTTTCGATATCAGGATCATATTCCCCCAGAATTTTGGCCAAATGAGGTTTTTCTTCACCAGACAATTTTCCAAGTTGCTTCAGGTAGTCCAATTCCCACTGATAATAATATTGAAAAAAATCCATACTTCCCTCCAATAAACCTACACCAGACGGAATATTATGCTTAAATTTCAAGTTATTTTTTATTTAAAAGATTATTATAGATATTAGTTAAATATAATCTCTTTAATCATATTAATTATTCTTTTATTTTAAAAGATCATATGAAGTTACATAACATCAAAGATCAATAAAACAACAAATATAAGCATATTGTTAACATTTATTATAATAGTTAAGTTATTTTACTTTATCCCTGCTATTTATCTGACTGAGTGTAAATTATAGTGTTGATTGTTTTGTTATTTTAAATGTTGCTGAGAAGATGTTTAGGTTGATTATAAAAAGTATGTTGTAACTAATATAAATAAAAATTTTATCACGATCATTTTATGTTTTGTTCATCATCAGAAAAAATACAATAATCAAAATTAATTACGGCAATTAATTTTGATTGATATCCGCCACAATCATTAAAAAAGAAATCAAATAACAATAATTGGAAATGATTATTTCCATAAGTCAGTCCACCAACAAATCAGAAACTTTAAAAACGATTGATATAAATTTAATACACCAATCGGTCAATCATATTCATACCCGGCAAGAGGAAGATAGCGTTCACCACGATAAATGTCGAATTATTGATCTCATTCCACAGTTTTTCCTGTTTTGATAAGATGTTACTTGCTCCATACCCTCGATTCGCGTAAAACTGTTACCTAAAATTATTGATAATAACTCCATACTCTCCAGATATTATGTTTCAAAATAATCCGCTGCTTGCGCAGCTAAAACAGCAACTTTACGCACAGACCACCCGCGTAGAAGGTTTAGTTAAAGGAACTGAAAAAGGCTTTGGATTTTTAGAAGTCGATGGCCAGAAAAGTTATTTCATTCCGCCTCCCCATATGAAAAAAGTCATGCACGGTGACCGAATTACCGCTGCTATCCATACAGATAAAGAAAAAGAAATCGCTGAACCAGAAACCCTGATTGAGCCATTCCTGACCCGCTTTGTTGGAAGAATCCAGAAGAAAGAAAACGATAATCGACTATGGATCGTTCCTGACCATCCATTATTAAAAGACTCTATTCTGTGCCGCCCTGCCAGCCAAGTTACCCATACTTTCGAAAATGGCGATTGGGCTGTTGCTGAGATGCGCCGCCACCCACTGAAAGGTGATCGCGGGTTTTATGCCGAAGTTACGGGTTACATTACTAAAGGCGATGACCATTATGCTCCGTGGTGGGTAACACTGACTCGCCATAGTCTGGAGCGTCAGGCTCCGGCTATGACAGACTGTCAGTTGGATGACGATTCTATCGAACGCATTGATCTTACTTCTTTCGATTTTGTTACTATCGACAGTGCAACAACTGAAGATATGGACGATGCTCTGCATATCTCCAAAAATGATGATGGCAGCCTGAAATTGTCTATCGCTATTGCTGACCCAACAGCTTATATCCAAGCTGGCAGTGAATTGGATAAGATTGCCTATCAGCGTAGTTTCACTAACTACCTGCCCGGCTTTAATATCCCAATGCTCCCGCGTGAACTATCAGATGATTTATGTTCGCTGCGCCCCAATGTTCACCGTCCTGCTCTGGTTTGCCAGGTTTCTATTCTGGAAGATGGTCAATTGGGTGATGACATTCAATTTTTCACAGCTTGGGTAGAATCTAAATGCAAATTGGTTTATGACGAAGTTTCTGATTGGTTAGACGGTCAAGAAAGCTGGAAACCCGAATCTGCGGCTGTGACTACTCAAATCACTCTGTTGAAAGAAATGTGTGACCGCCGAAATAACTGGCGTCAGCAACATGCCCTGGTTTTCAAAGAACGACCAGATTATCGCTTTATTCTGGATGAAGGCGGCAATGTTGTTGATATCGTTATTGAGCAACGCCGTTCCGCTAACCGCATTGTTGAAGAAGCCATGATCACTGCGAATCTGTGCGCAGCCAAGATTTTACGTGATAAGTTAGGTTTTGGTATTTATAACGTCCACACAGGCTTTGAATCCACTCAGATTGATCAAGTCGTTGAAGTAATTAAAGAAAATGGCATTGAAGCTAATGCCGAAGCATTATTGCAATTAGAAGGTTTCTGCAAATTGCGTCGTGAGTTGGATAATCAACCTACACAATTCTTAGATAGCCGCATCCGTCGTTTCCAGACTTTCGCAGAAATTAAAACAGAACCAGGCCCACATTTTGGACTGGGTTTTGATGCTTACGCTACTTGGACATCCCCTATCCGGAAATATAGCGATATTATCAACCATCGACTGTTAAAAGCGATTATCCAGCAGGTTGAAGTGGAAAAACCAACTGAAGAAATTTGCTTGCAATTGACAGATCGCCGACGAGCAAATCGCTTGGCTGAGCGCGATGTCGGTGACTGGCTCTATGCACGTTTCTTACATGTTCATGCCGGGACAGACAAAACATTCCCGGCAGAAATTATTGATATTACGCGTGGCGGCCTGCGTGTTCGTCTGGTTGATAATGGTGCCATCGCTTTTGTACCCGGGCCATTCTTGCATGCCGTTCGTGACGAACTACAATGCAGCCAAGAAACAGGTTCCGTATTAATCAAAGGTGAAACTGCTCACCGCTTAAATGACATCATCAATGTCCGTATTGAAGAAGTCAGAATGGAAACCCGCAATATCGTAGCCCGCCCTGTAGGTTAATGTTACAGGTTGTTCTACATTAAACATGCAACTGCCGCCATTTATGGGCGGCAATCTTGTCAGAAAGATCGCTTTGTAATCACAACCGTTCTGTAATAACAATAAATAAGAGTTTCCTAATATGCGATTTTCTCTGTTCAGACAGGCAAGCATCCCGGTTGTACTTTTCCCTCTCATTGGCTCCCTGATAACTTTTCCAACCAGTGCCATGACTCAAAGTGAAGTACCTCATCAAAATGTTATATTCAAACAAAATCTGATCATTAATCAGCTCTCAATACTTGAAAAAAACGCTAATGGCCGCCTTGGTGTTGTATTAATAGATACAGCAGATCATTCCACTATAACTTATCGTGCAGAAGAACGTTTTCCATTGTGCAGTACCAGTAAAGTTATGGCAGTAGCTGCAATTTTGAAAGAAAGCGAAACAGATAGCCGCTTATTAAATCAGCGCATTCACTATCAACCATCAGATCTTGTTGAATACAGTCCTATTGCGGAAAAACATCTTAAGAAAGGCATGACGTTGGGCGAACTGAGTGCTGCGACACTACAATACAGTGATAATGCAGCAATGAATCTGTTGCTTAAACAATTGGGCGGCCCAGATGAAGTCACAAAATTCGCTCGTGTTATCGGCGATAAATACTTTCGTCTCGATCGTAAAGAGCCAGAACTGAATGCCGTTGTACCGGATGATGAACGTGATACATCAACACCACAAGCCATGGCGGACAGTTTATATCATTTAGCATTAGGAAATACTCTAGCCACCACGCAACGTGAGCAATTAGTTGAATGGTTAAAAGGAAATACAACCGGTAATACCAGCATTCGTGCCGGACTACCGGAAAATTGGATTGTGGGAGATAAAACCGGGCGCTGCAATTATGGTTCAACAAATGATATCGCGGTAATTTGGCCAGATACTAAACGCGCGCCATTAGTTTTAGTTACTTATTTTACTCAGCCAGATAACGAAATAGCCCGCGCCCGTCCCGATGTGCTGGCTGCGGCCGCACGTATAGTGACTCAAAGCGGAATGCCTGAATGAAGAAAGTCGGAGAAAGCGGAATGCCTGACTAAAGTTGTTAGAAATAAATTCAATTAACAAGCTATGTGACTTATTTTCTACATAGCTTGTTAATAAGAAATAAAATTTAGCCTCCTGCCAGTTTCACTTTCATTCCTTTAGCTTCCAACAACTGTTTCAGTAAATCACGTTTATCACCCTGAATCTCAATTTCTCCATCTTTGACAGAGCCGCCGCAGCCACATTTTTTCTTCAATTCCGCTGCCAGCTTGGCTAACGTTTGATCATCAGCATCAATGCCCGTGATTACACAAACACCTTTACCTTTGCGCCCACTCGTTTGACGCTGGATACGTACAATACCATCACCTTTTGGACGCGCTGGCTTGATATTTTCTTCTTGGATACGGCCGCTATCCGTCGAATAAACCAAACGAGAGTCATTACCCATGAACGATTCCAATAGATTGATTAATATTCTTCAATGCCAGTGCTGGATGTTCTGCACGTGTAATAGGACGCCCGATCACCATATAATCCACTCCGGCCTGAACAGCCTGAAAGGGTGTCATAATACGACGCTGATCGCCAGCATCCGCACCTTCAGGACGGATACCCGGAGTCACAAGCTGGAACGCTTTACCGCATACTGTTTTCAGTTGTTGTGCTTCATGAGCAGAACAAACCACACCATCCAGACCACACTGTTGAGCCAACAAAGCCAAACGTTCTGCGTGCTGTGCCGGGGTCACATCAATTCCAATCCCTGACAGATCAGACTGTTCCATACTGGTCAACACGGTAACGGCGATCAGCAATGGTGCCTCTTTAGCATAGGGCAACAGAGCCTCTTTAGCTGCGGTCATCATTCTTGCACCGCCACTCGCGTGAACATTGACCATCCAAACGCCCATTTCAGCGGCAGCCGCTACCGCTTTTGCCGTTGTATTAGGGATATCGTGGAATTTAAGATCCAAAAATATATCAAAACCGCGCTGATGCAATGTCTGAACAAATTGTGGGCCGTACAGTGTAAACATTTCTTTGCCTACCTTCAGACGGCAGGATTGTGGGTCAATCTTATCGACAAATTCCAATGCCGAATTCTGATTATCATAATCCAATGCAACGATCACAGGCGGGTTAATCTGTTTATCTATTGTTTGAGCTATGTGGGAAGTCATTTTTAGGCCCTTTTCATTTACCAATGAACTTGAACTGTTCAAGAACTGTTAGTGAATGTTACTCACTAATACTAATGAAGATAAACATGTCTGTAGTCAAACATGCATTTATAATAACTTGATAATAAGTGACGGTGTCACTGACCATCTAAACCTCGAATCGGTTTAATCGAATCCCATGAGCGACACGATGGGCAATGCCAATATAACGCGCGGGAGGTGAAGCCACATTTGTGGCATCGATAATCAGGTTTCGTGCGGATTTGTTCACCTACTATATTACGCAAAAGAATGAGGCTTTCTTTTGCACGCCCTTCTTCTGCATCCGTCAAATGGTAATCCATCAAGCGATAAAATAACCGCATTGTTGGATGGAATTCCAACTGACGATTAATGTAATTTTGGGCAATATCACGCCCTTCTCTCTTCTCAATAATGTCAGCCATATGCAGTTCGGCAATTGCACCACATTTTTCTTCCACACAGCGCTGTACAAAAGCTTCCCATTCATCCGGCTGGGACAGGTGCTGATAACATTCTTGCAACATCGGCAGAGCTTCACTGATCAGTTGCTTATCTTGTTCAAGGATACATTTCAATGCGTCAGCTGCTTTCAAATATTCTGCCTGCGCCATATAAACACGACCAAGCATAATTGAAACCCGAGCACAATTTTTATCTGCCTGAGCCGCTTTATGCAAATGACCATTCGCATCACTAAAATCATCATTACCCATACATTGCAGTGCAAGTTCACAGTAAAAATGGGAAATTTCTTCTCTAAAATGATGTTTCCCCAGTTTCACTAGCTTTTCAGCTACTTCAATAGCTTTATTCCAATCACTGATTGATTGATAGATGGTTAACAAAGAGTTGAAGGCATTTTCATGGAAGTCAGTTTCATCAACCAACTGAATGAACATATTTTCGGCTCGATCATAAACTCCAGCGGCCATATAATCCCGGCCAAGTTGCTGGATCGCAAGCAAACGCTGCTCGAATGTCAAAGAAGCACTTTCCATCAGGGATTGGTGAATCCGAATAGCTCTCTCAACTTCACCACGGGAACGGAACAGATTGCCTAACGTCAGATGAGCCTCAAATGCAGAACTATCCTCTTTCAGCATATCAAGAAATAGATCTACCGCCTTATCCTGTTGATTGGAGAGTAAAAAGTTAACACCATCAACATATTCACGTGAAAGACGGTCAGCCGATTGCTGTTTGTCTTGTTGAGCACTTCTGCGCCCCATATACCAACCATAGGCGGCAGCAATAGGAAGCAGCAGAAACAACAGCTCTAACATGGAGTATTATTCCTTGTTTAATGCTACGGTAGAAACGGCTTTTACAGATGAATCAGATGGTTGATTCAACTGACTTTCCAAACGCTTAATTTTACGTTTTGCACGTTGCAGAGAAATACGAGTGCGTAGGTAAAAGGCCCCACAAATCCCCCAACCAAGGGTAAAACCGATAGCAAACAACGCGGCTAATAGTGTGGATATAGAATAATCGCCTTTGGCAATCAAATAATTAAATGTCACGATTTGATTATTATTTGCTCCCAGCGTGACTGAGATAACAAAAACAACCAGTGCCAGTAATAAAATCAAAAAGTATTTCACATTTCTTCCTGTTATCTATTGTTACTGATTTATACCTGTCGTCTTTCAAGTTGCAGCTTTGTTGGCTGCGCTCACTCACCCCGGTCACATAGTTATCTATGCTCCAGGGGATTAATGAAAGGCTCCTGCCTTTCACCGGAGGTCAGCCTTTGGCTGGGCAAATTAGTTCCCGACGAATTTGTCATTCCCTTGCCGTCGCGCTGCATCTTGAAATCCAATGGGTATAGTTATGCCAAATAACAGACATAGTGGCGTGCTAAATTAGCATTTCTCGTCTACGCAAAGGAAGCAATTTATTGCAACAAGCGCTGATTTGCTTCTTTTTGTGATGTTATTCTACTTGTCTGTTCTTAACCCTACTTTTTCTCTGAAATAATTTTATTCAATTAAAGCTACAAAAATCCGTTTATAGTTTAGCATGCTAATATTCTTATCATTGAGAACATTCCGCTTTATCCCCTTTGTCTATGAATTTACTGCTTTGTTAGCTGCATTTCCCTGTTAACGTATATTTGGTTATAGAAGACCTTTTGAAATCTATTAGGTTTATATTCATACATATTAATAAGCTCTGTTATAATGCGATGGCGTACATGCGTTGTGATCAGAGAAAATTTTTGCGTAGTTTTAACTGATATCTGAACCGATCTTGTTCTGAGTATCGCAATATTTATAACGAGTCAAATCAATATATGAATACTAAAATGCAGCTAAAACGAGTAGCTGAAGCGAAGTTACCTACGCCATGGGGTGAGTTTTTGATGATTGGATTTGAGGAAATCGAAACAGGCCGCGATCATGTTGCCCTAGTTTTCGGTGATATTTCTGGTGATGAGCCAGTATTATCAAGGATCCATTCAGAATGTCTCACCGGAGATGCTTTATTCAGCCTAAGATGTGACTGCGGTTTCCAATTGGAAGCTGCAATGTCACAAATTAGTACGGAAGGTCGTGGTGTTCTTCTGTACCACCGTCAGGAAGGCCGCAATATTGGCTTGCTGAATAAAATCCGGGCCTATGCTTTACAAGATCAGGGTATTGATACCGTTGAAGCCAATCATCAGTTAGGATTCGCTGCCGATGAGAGAGATTTCACCCTTTGTTCAGACATGTATAAGTTGTTGGATATTCATGCAATCCGTCTTCTGACTAACAATCCTAAAAAAGTTGAGATCATGGTAGAAGCTGGCATTAATATTGTCGAACGGGTACCGCTGATTGTCGGGCGCAATCCCAAAAATGCTTACTATCTGGATACCAAGGCCAGCAGGATGGGGCATTTGCTATTCCAAGCGAAATAAAAGTTATTTATCTTTTGCAAGATCTAAAAAAGAAAAACTGCGTCGGTGTGGGCGCAGTTTTTCTTTATAATTCTCTTTTATACAAACACTGATATTTTACTTTGCAATTATTTCAACATATTACGAATTACATAATGCAAAATACCATCGTTATAGAAATAAGCCAGTTCTGTACCGGTATCAATGCGGCAACGAGTATCAATCACAGTTTCCAGCCCATTGGCATAAGTAATTTTTATCCCGATTATCTGTCCTGGCTTAAGATTCCCCAATCCTGCAATATCAATCTTTTCATCGCCAGTTAAATTTAATGTTTTACGACTGACGCCCTGAGGAAATTCAAGAGGCAATACCCCCATACCAATTAGGTTAGAACGGTGAATGCGCTCAAAAGACTCTGCAATCACAGCCCTGACTCCCAACAGTCTTGTCCCTTTTGCTGCCCAGTCGCGACTTGAACCTGAACCATATTCTTTACCTGCAATGATGGTCAGCGGTATCTTTTCTTCCTGATAACGCATGGCTGCATCATAAATCGCAAGTTGAGACTGTGACGGGATATGGCGGGTGTACCCTCCTTCAATATCCGGTACCATTTCATTGCGAATACGAATATTGGCAAATGTCCCTCGCATCATGACTTCATGGTTACCGCGCCTTGAACCATAAGAGTTAAAATCCTTTGGCTTCACGCCGTGCTCTTGTAAATAGTAGCCTGCTGGACTATCGGCTTTGATATTTCCCGCGGGGGAAATATGATCTGTTGTGACCGAATCTCCCAATATCGCCAATATATGTGCCTGATGGATGTCCGTCACTGGTTTAGGTTCGGCAGTCATATCACTAAAGAACGGTGGATGACGAATGTAGGTGGAATCCAGCTGCCAAGGATAAGTTGCTGAACCCTCGACATTCAAAGCCTGCCAACTTTCATCACCATCAAATACAGCATTATATTCTTTGTGGAACATTTCAGTTCTGACTTTCCCAACCGCTTCCGCAACTTCCCGGCTATTGGGCCAGATATCTTTCAAGTAAACATCATTGCCTCGTTGATCTTTTCCGATAGGCTCACGAGTCAGATCTTTTTTCATACTGCCAGAAAGTGCATAAGCAACCACCAGCGGTGGCGATGCCAGCCAGTTTGTTTTTACCAATGGATGGATGCGCCCTTCAAAATTTCGGTTTCCCGAAAGCACCGCGCCCACCGTTAGGTCAAATTGCTTAATGGCAGCTTCAATCGGTTCTGGAAGTGGGCCAGAGTTACCGATACAGGTTGTACAACCGTATCCCACCAGATTGAAGCCCAGTTTTTCCAGATATGGCATAAAACCCGCCAACTCCAGATAATCGGTCACAACTTTGGAGCCGGGTGCCAATGAAGTCTTAACCCATGGTTGGCGCTGTAATCCTCTCTCCACTGCCTTTTTAGCAAGTAAAGCAGCCGTCATTAATACACTGGGATTAGAGGTATTGGTACAGGACGTAATGGCAGCAATAACTACTGCACCATCTTGCAATGAAAAAGTCTGGTTATCTAAGACAATGGATACCGCTGATGAACGCACCGGATTTTTATGGATATCAAGTTCCATGGCAGATTGGAAAGCCTGCGGTACATTCCCCAGCGCAACTCTATCCTGAGGACGTTTCGGCCCTGCCAGACTTGCCTCAACCGTCGACATATCCAACTCAAGACTGCTGGTGAAAATGGGTTCATCTCCTGCATTACGCCATAAACCCTGCGTTTTACAATAGGATTCAACCAAAGCGATTTCGTCTTCATTGCGCCCGGTTAAACGCATATAACCCAATGTTATATCATCAACAGGGAAGAAGCCGCAGGTTGCACCATATTCAGGTGACATATTGGCAATAGTCGCTCTATCTGCCAATGGTAAATCAGACAATCCATCTCCATAAAATTCAACAAATTTCCCTACAACACCATGCTTACGCAGCATTTGCGTCACCGTCAGAACAAGGTCAGTAGCCGTGATCCCTTCCGCCAATTTTCCTGTTAATTTAAAACCAACAACATCTGGGATGAGCATAGAAACGGGTTGCCCCAACATTGCAGCCTCAGCTTCAATGCCCCCGACTCCCCAACCCAGTACACCCAAGCCATTAATCATCGTTGTGTGAGAATCCGTTCCGACCAGCGTATCAGGGTAGGCAAAATTCTTTCCATTCTGATTTTCATACCAAACAGCTTTCCCCAGATATTCAAGGTTAACCTGATGGCAGATCCCCGTTCCCGGCGGTACAACCCGGAAACGATTAAAAGCCTTCTGTCCCCAACGCAAGAACAGATAACGTTCATAGTTACGTTCCATTTCAATCTGAACGTTTTCCGCAAATGCCTGCTGTGTGCCAAATTTATCTACCATCACCGAGTGGTCAATGACGAGATCAACCGGAGACAACGGATTGACTTGTTCTACATTTCCACCAAGCCTCAACACAGCTTCCCGCATGGCAGCAAGATCCACCACCGCCGGAACGCCAGTAAAATCCTGCATGAGTACACGGGCTGGACGATAAGCAATCTCTCTATCTGCATGACCGTTTTTCTGCCATGCCACCAGCGCCTTTAAATCATCCTCCACGACAGATTCACCATCAATATTGCGCAGGAGATTTTCAAGCAGAACTTTAAGGGATTTTGGTAAGCGGGAGATTTCACCTAATTGCTCAGATAACAGAGGTAAACTGTAATAGTGATAGATCTGACTGTCAGTTAATTTGCCATCGATCAAAGATTTACCTTCGATCAATAGTGTTGAAGCACAGTCCGTTTTCAATTTAAACGACATAACTTCTCCTTTCTTATTATTTTATGGCTAGCTACCCCTATTAAACATAACATATAAGTAGACATTTGTTATTCAGAGACCACATATTTTGCTAACCAGCTGTAAATTCTCAATTATTGATAAACTTTAGTGATGACATATAGAAAGTAGATGTGTTTTATTCTGCCATATACCCAATGGGTTTCGATTTTCTACGGG
The DNA here is from genome assembly GCF_963897815.1 of Xenorhabdus sp. Sc-CR9. Taxonomy (NCBI): domain Bacteria; kingdom Pseudomonadati; phylum Pseudomonadota; class Gammaproteobacteria; order Enterobacterales; family Morganellaceae; genus Xenorhabdus; species Xenorhabdus sp. Sc-CR9. The sequence goes on along the minus strand of NZ_CAWQTY010000148.1, from coordinate 8,496 downwards.
ACGGTAAGAACCGAATCCCAGAAACATAACTATACTTATATTCAGTGAATTTCAAGATGCAGGACAACTGCAAGAACGGTTGCTCGGAATCCCAGATCATCGTACTTTTATAAAAACAGTGATCTGGGATGAATATGTGGATTCAGCAAAACTACAGCTTGAGAAACGAAAGACATATAAAAACAGATGAAAACTAAAGGGTATATCCATGATATTCAATTAATTTTTAAAGATGGGAGAATGAATAATGAATATGAAAACGGATACTATACGCCAAAATCATTTAAATCATATACAGCAAGCTAACCAATTCTTTTCTACTGAAAGTAAGAATCCATTTTCTTTGTCAGATTATCGGTTCAATGATACAGATGGCCTTCTCCAATTTGTTATAGCCTCGCAGATTGCCGACAAAACCCGTGTCATACAACAATTGAATAACATCAAAAAAACACAGATAGCCCTTTCTTCAATAGCAACTGACTATATAACCAAATATTCTGATTTTCATGGAAAACAGTATAAAACCGATATTCAATTTTGGGGTGATGTCATAGAGAAATTGCCATTGATGAGCATTAAAAATATAGAAACACAAACTTATCATCATGAAATGAAAGGCGTTTCCATTGCAACCAACTTACTCCAACTCATCATGGATATCGTGATCAACACTTATTCTCCGTCCATTAAAAGCTTTGCTGATTTCCTGCAAAAACAGGGGGATGCCATAAGGTTAGGGTTAAAACGGAATAAAGATCACTATTCTACTCTGACACTGGCTAGTGTCATTGAAGCAGTTGGCATTGAAGATCAGATCATGTATATCCCTAAAATGAAACTTTATAAAATAGATTTCGACCGAACCAATTCAGAAGTGACATCTAATTGCGCCTCTAATGAAAATGTAACTATCGAATTTACTTACTCATCCTGCATTTCGTTATTTGACTATCAATCATTAGAAGATCCAGAAATAAAGGCAGCTTTTGATGGTTTTATTCTTAAACACACAAAATCATCAATAGAGAATTCTGTCAGTTTTTTCAGTGGTGAATTTAATGTCTGAAAAAAAACCATAAAATAACAGGTAAAGACAATGTCACTGAATTTATTTCCATTTATAGCTTTGGATTGCTGGTTTCTTCCTCTTTGGCTGAGATTCATCTTCCGTTAGTATTTACTAGAGCAACACAAAAGTGAGGATGATCAAGACGGTGTATTCACAATACTGAATGAGCGAAAACATTAAAGAGTTGGCGGATTATATGAAAGTACGCAATATAGATATTAGTAAATGACATATCTAAAACAAACAGGGAATTGTTAAGAATTATTCGCTTGTTGTTTGATGAAAATAGGGGGATAAAGGTCTATCTCTTGTACATTCGTTGTACATCCATATTTGATCATTCTTACAGGGGAATAATATGAATTATGAGAATTTTCCATTAATTAATTATTTTGATTTTTTGCAAAACAAAGGCCTCGTAACAGAATATATGATGCCTAATGGGAAAAAATCACTAGAAATAAAATTCAATATGTTAAATGAATTAAAGCCGTTAACTCAAAAACAAGAACCAGATGATATTACCCGCACTAGACTGGTAAGCATGGGATTTATAGAAAATAATAATAGAAGATACATATTATGGAATGGGCATCTTTATGACATAAACCATATTACATATCAAAGCGCTATTTTACCTCAATTATCATATAGTGCTAATGAGTCTCATGCAGCGGGACATGCTCAATCTATACTCAGTCAATTTGGTACTGCATCACCCATCGGCTCGTTAAGGATAAATCCAACAACGGAATATTATGAATCTATAAGAAACACCAACTTCGCTGATTCATATAATGTACGCCCACAAACCCACAGAAGACATAGAGATTCTAGGAGACAGCCACCCGAATCCCTTCCTCAACCTCAACATAGTGTACCTTCTACCTCCTCTTATAATAATAGTCCTCCTCCCTATGAAGCACCACCACCCTATGACTCACCTCCTTCTTATGATTCACCACCCCCTTATGAGGCACCTCCGGCCTATGAGTCAATTACTCAAGATCCAACAATGAGGTCCAGAGGGGATATAGCAGGTCCATCTCATTTATCACAAGCGGGTTCCAGAGGCTCTGTACAGCCCCCTCGTTTTCAAAGAGGAGGAAGAAGGGGAAGAAGATAAAGACCAACCACCTCCCTACTTTTTGGAGGTGGTTTAATCTTCTTTATGATGCTTTTCCTTTATACAATCGGCAGTTCAATGTCTTTAAACATCTCTTCGATCTCTTCATTGGAGCGCAATGCAATGGCTTTATCTACAACATCACGGGTTAAATGCGGAGCGAAACGCCAAATAAAATCATACATATAACTACGTAGAAAACTACTGCGTCGGAAGCCAATTTTAGTTGTGCTGTAACTAAATTTATCACGCATATCAATACGTACAAGATCACTGTCCTGAACAGGTTCTACAGCCATACTGGCAATCACACCAACCCCCAGCCCCAACCGTACATAAGTTTTAATCACATCGGCATCTGTTGCCGTAAATACGATTTTAGGTTTCAGGCCCGCTCGGTCAAAAGCAACATCCAGTTCAGAGCGACCGGTAAAGCCAAAAGTGTAGGTTACTATCGGATACTCTGCCAATTCTTCTATCGTCACATTCTGCCTATTGGCGAGGGGATGATCTTTCGTTACAACAACAGAGCGGTTCCAGTGATAACAAGGCAACATGATCAAATCGTTATAAAGATGAAGTGCTTCTGTTGCTATAGCAAAGTCACTGTTCCCTTTACATACTTCTTCTGCAATCTGAGTGGGTGAACCTTGATGCATATGCAATGATACGTTGGGATAACGTTCAATAAAGCCTTTAATCACAGGAGGCAGAGCATATCTTGCCTGTGTATGGGTTGTCGCAATATATAAAGAACCGCGATCAGGATAGGTATGTTCACTAGCAACAGATCGAATTGAATCGATTTTTGACAGGACCTCACGTGAAATACGGACAATTTCTTCACCAGCAGGAGTCACATGCGTCAGATGTTTGCCACTACGGGCAAATATTTGAATACCCAACTCATCTTCAAGCATTCTGACTTGTTTGCTGATCCCTGGTTGAGAAGTGTACAATCCTTCCGCCGTAGAAGATACATTCAGATTGTGATTAACCACCTCTACAATATAACGCAATTGCTGTAGTTTCATATCAGCACTGTCCCTAATAATAATATTGACGAATGTTTCGTAGTCTAATTAACTTCTATATTGCTAATGGTTATTCACATATAACTATATAGAATATCTTTTTGTAGGCATATAACCACTATAACATTAGCTGTATATTTATATAACAAATAATTAGGTTGAGTAACGATTATCAAACTCTCATTATAGATATATTGTGTTTAAATTCTCTTTAAATACAAAAAAGCCAGCCCTTAGGACTGACTTTTTAGAAATAAAAGTTATATTTTTAGCAAAAAAAGAAATATCTGTCTGAATACATTTCATCGAGTAATACCCAATAATGGGTATATTCAATCATCATACTATTATTTCTCTTTCACCACCCAAGCACCCTCAACAAAAAAGGCAGCCCATCCGGTAGCTTTGCCATTTTTTTCAGAAGAAACATACTGTTGCTTAGTTTTGCGGCTAAAACGTACAACTGTTTTATTTCCTTCAGGATCAGTAACTGGCGCTTCTGCCAAGTAACGTAATTTTTCCGACAAACGGTCTTTGAACCTGACAAGCTCCTCAACCAGAGGCGCACGTGTTTCTCGCGATTTTGGGAATGTATTGGCGGCTAAAAATACCCCCGCTGCACCATCACGCAAAACAAAATAAGCATCCGATTTTTCACATGCCAATTCAGGGAGTGGCACGGGATCTTCTTTCGGGGGCGCAACTTCCCCATTACGTAAGATTTTACGGGTGTTTTTACACTCTTCGTTTGTACAGCCCATATATTTTCCGAAACGTCCCATTTTCAGGTGCATTTCCGAACCACATTTATCACACTCGACAATAGGGCCATCATAACCTTTGATGCGGAACTCACCCTCTTCAACTTCATAACCGTCACACGCAGGGTTATTACCACATACATGCAACTTGCGCTGGTTATCAATCAAATAGCTATCCATCGCTGTACCACATTTCTTACAGCGGCAGCGAGCACGTAAAGCATTAGTTTCCGCATCCTCCCCTTCCAAAATATTCAGAATTTCATTTTCAGGGATCAGGTTAATTGTCTGCTTGCATCGTTCTTTGGGTGATAACGCATAACCCGAGCAACCCAGAAATACCCCCGTCGTTGCTGTGCGAATTCCCATTGAACGATTACAGGTCGGACATTCAATGGAAGTAATTACCATCGGATTTGTACGCATGCCACCTTCATCAGGCTCTCTATTGGCGACATCAAGTTGTTCACTGAAGTTGGAGAAAAATTCATCCAACACACCTTTCCAATCCGCTTCATTATTAGCAACATGATCGAGCTGGTCTTCCATTCTTGCAGTGAAATCATAGCTCATCAATTCATTGAAATTCTCTTCCAGGCGATCATTGACGATTTCACCCATTTTTTCTGCATAGAAGCGGCGGTTTTCAACTCGAACATAACCGCGATCCTGAATGGTTGAAATAATCGAGGCATAAGTTGACGGACGACCAATACCACGTTTTTCCAGCTCTCTGACCAGTGATGCTTCGCTGAAACGCGCTGGTGGTTTTGTAAAGTGCTGACTTGGAAGCAACTGCTGCAAATCAAGTTCCGTACCCGCCTCAATAACTGGCAAGGTATTATCTTCATCTCCTTTGCGCAATGCCGGCATCACTTTCGTCCAACCATCAAAACGCAGCGTACGCCCTTTAGCCCGCAGTTCAAAATCACCAGCCTTAACAGTCAGTGTGGTGGAATCATATTTCGCTGGCATCATCTGGCAAGCGATAAACTGACGCCAGATAAGCTGATACAGCTTCTGAGCATCAGCTTCTATATCTTTCAACTGTTCCGCCATCACTTCAACATTAGAAGGACGGATCGCCTCATGGGCTTCCTGAGAATTTTCTTTGCTGCTATAGACATTGGCACTTTTTGGCAAATATTTGTCACCAAAATACGAACTGATATAACCGCGAACCATGTCCAACGCATCCTGACTCAAATTAGTCGAGTCAGTACGCATATAAGTAATATGGCCCGCTTCATATAAGCGTTGCGCCATCATCATAGTTTTCTTGACACCAAACCCAAGGCGCGTGCTTGCAGCCTGTTGCAATGTTGAGGTAATGAACGGCGCGCTGGGTTTGCTGGATGTCGGGCGATCTTCACGGTCAACGATCTTATACTTTGCTTTCTCAAGCAGAGATACCGCCGCCTGTGTTTGTTGAGCATTTACTGGCTCGAAAGATTTTCCCTTCTCGTGGGTCACTTCCATACGGAGAGCGATATCTCCCTTAGCCACTAAATCCACGTGCAGTTGCCAATACTCTTCCGGCACAAATGCCTTGATTTCACGCTCCCGCTCAACCACGAGGCGAACCGCGACAGATTGAACCCGTCCAGCAGATAACCCTCTGGCAACTTTTTTCCACAGCAGCGGTGAAACCATATAACCGACAACGCGATCCATAAAACGGCGCGCTTGCTGTGCATTGACACGGTCAATATTCAATTCACCCGGTTTATCAAAAGCGTGTGTGATTGCATTCTTGGTAATTTCATTGAACACAACACGACTGAAACGTGTATCATCCCCACCAATCACTTCCCGCAGGTGCCATGCAATGGCTTCCCCTTCGCGGTCAAGATCCGTTGCAAGGTAGACATGTTCGGCTTTTTCAGCCAACGTTTTCAGCTCCGCGACAACTTTTTCCTTGCCGGGTAAAATCTGGTAATTTGCTTCCCAATCGTGATAGGGATCGACCCCCATACGACTTACCAGTGCTGTTTTCTCATCTTTTTTTGCTTTATTTTTATTCTTATCGGTAGATGAGCTTCGACTCTTTTGACTCGCTGCCCCACTTGTCGGCAAATCACGGATATGACCCACACTGGATTTCACAACGTAGTCATTCCCCAGATATTTATTGATTGTTTTGGCTTTTGCCGGGGACTCCACTATAACAAGAGCTTTAGCCATAGTTACCTTTACCTAATTATCTTCTTTTCAGATGGCGAAAATCACGGCGTTATGTTGCGATATATAAAATAAAATCTCTTTTTATATTGCGATAGATTTACAAGATATCAACTAATTTTTATCTTGTGCTTTTGTTTAAGCGCAAAAACCTTTGAAATATTTAAGGTATTTTATATACCAACACAAACCATGCAATTGTATGATTTAACAGTTGTAAACAAAATCTTCCATCTGCATGACGAAAAGCCCACACTCTACCTGATAAAAAACGATGCGCAACAACTTATTTATCGAAGGAGTACAATAGATGCAAACTGAAACAATACCTATTAGGCAAGAACAATTACTGAAAAAAGCAAATGAAATCATCAGGGCACACGAAGATTTTATACAAGGGATGTATGCAGGGAGTGTTGAGTAAAAAGGCGGAGTGTTAGTATTTCGTGGTGCATACTTTTCAGATGAATAAGATTTACCTACTGTAAAGTAGTACAGCTGTGTTTAATATGTTTAAACATTTAGCGCATATATTGTCCGAAAAGCATCATTTAGCTGATTAAATAATGTACTCCATCACTCCATAACAGTTAGCAATGATTATGCGGGTAATAAAAAGCATAACTGCCCTCTATTTACCCACATGATACTAGCAATGATTTTAATGATTAATTATTGCAATTGTATTTTATCAATTATCGCCATAATCCACATTATCATAATCATAACAGTGGCTTTTCGCCCCTTTGCCACCAGCGCATAAACAGTTTATCAATATTTTCCATTGCGCCACCCATAACGCGTTCTACCATGCGTTTACGGCGGGAATAGCTGACACCAATAACTTCACAATGCTCGATTTGTTCAATCAGAAAATCATCGCTGACACCCACTTCATCAATCAGCCCGTGTTCTTTTGCTTGTGTACCATACCAATATTCACCCGTAGCCACATTTTCCACATCCAAAGAAGGACGGTGCTGATGAATAAATGATTTAAATAATTTATGCGTTTCATTTAAATCTTCCTGAAATTTCTGGCGGCCCTGTTCAGTATTTTCACCCAGAACAGTCAAGGTACGCTTGTATTCGCCAGCAGTATGCAGTTCTACATCAATATCATTTTTCTTCAATAATCGATGGAAATTAGGCAATTGAGCCACAACACCAATCGAGCCAATAATCGCAAAAGGTGCAGCTATGATGCGATCGGCCACACAGGCCATCATATAGCCACCACTTGCCGCCACTTTATCCACAACTACTGTCAGACGTACCTCTTTCTGCCGCAAACGGGCTAATTGAGATGCGGCCAGTCCATAGCTATGCACCATGCCTCCCGGACTTTCCAGCCGTAACAAAACTTCGTCTTTTTTATCTGCTACCGCCAATACAGCGCTGATTTCCTCACGAAGGGAATCAACTTCATGGGCATCCATACTGCCTTTAAAATCCAGAACATAAAGACTCGGTTTCTGTAAGCCTTTTTGACCCGTTTTAGCTGCCGTTTTCTTCTGTTTGGCATCATCTTTTTGCTGCTTTTTTAATGCTTTTTGCCAGATTTTTCGTTCTGCCTCACTCATTCGGGCTTGCAGCATCTGGCGTTGTTTCTTCTTATATGACTCACCAAGATTAGTCAGCCTTAACTCTCCTTTCTGAATGGTTTTACGTACACCCAATCCAATACTAAATACCGCCAGAACGACGATCGCTAATACTACAGTAAGCACTTTGGCCAAGAATAATCCGTATAGAGACAAATATTCCACAGATCCACCTTTATTATCTTCTGATGAACAATATGCTTCATTTTAACTAAAAACTGGAGGCAGCGCTCTAACAGTTTACTTAACTCTTTTTTAATTAAGGTTTACTCCCACTACTGATTTAGACAAATTTGACGAGGGCTTTAAGTTTTGTTTTGATGATGGCCTGCGTGTGCCATCCTGAAATGGCAAATATCAGATTTACAAGAATTATAGGAAGATTGTTTGATGTTCAACTACCAACCCAATCATGATCTGCTGCAACACAAAATTATTTTAGTAACCGGTGCTGGCGATGGTATTGGGCGTGAAGCCGCTCTGACTTATGCCCGCCACGGTGCACAAGTTATTCTGCTAGGGCGAACTACTGCAAAGCTTGAAGCAGTGAAACAGAAAATTGAAAATGATGGGGGCTTGCCTGTCAGCATTTATACCAATCTAACTTGAAGATGCAGGTTTTAAAATCTGAAAGTTGTCAGTCAGTCGAGTCGTGAGTTCTTTCGCTTTTTCTGGCAAAGTGGTATGAAAAAAGTGGCGAAGGGTTTCACGGAATGTC
>NZ_CAWQTY010000147.1:0-241 GCF_963897815.1 Xenorhabdus sp. Sc-CR9 | reverse complement strand
CCCCGTCGATACGAGTTTGGACCAGATGATTAGCCATTTTTGTTACTCCTGATTTTGTAATTCATTTGCATTACAATGTAATTCAACTTCACTAAAGAATCAATCAACATCAAATAAACGCCCCATCCCCAGTACAGCCGGACGTGCTCAGAACGCTGTAGAACGCCTCAGAATGACCGGACGCTCACCAACCCCATGAGAACCCCACCCGCACGACCTGACGTGCTCAGAACGCCGTAGA
>NZ_CAWQTY010000146.1:0-247 GCF_963897815.1 Xenorhabdus sp. Sc-CR9 | reverse complement strand
ACCATTAGTACCAAACGAAACGACTATTGCGGCCATGCGTGAGGCTCGTGCAGGAAATGTAACTAAGGCGGCTGACCTCAAAACTCTGTTTAGTGATCTCAATGCGGACGACTGAATACCCCAGCCAGTTCAAGCGCGACTACAAACGTGAGAAAAAAGGTAGACATAGCGCAACGCTTGATACCGACCTTCAATCTGTTTTATCTGCGCTGTTAGTCGACATGCCACTTGAGCCACGACACCGAGA
>NZ_CAWQTY010000145.1:0-247 GCF_963897815.1 Xenorhabdus sp. Sc-CR9 | reverse complement strand
GTTGAATTACATTGTAATGCAAATGAATTACAAAATCAGGAGTAACAAAAATGGCTAATCATCTGGTCCAAACTCGTATCGACGGGGCAATCAAAGAAGAAGCGGCTGCCGTTCTCAACCCGATGGGGCTTACGGTATCTGATGCCGTCCGCCTGATGCTAACGCGAGTAGCACGGGAAAAGGCGCTACCATTCGAACCATTAGTACCAAACGAAACGACTATTGCGGCCATGCGTGAGGCTCGTGC
>NZ_CAWQTY010000144.1:0-248 GCF_963897815.1 Xenorhabdus sp. Sc-CR9 | reverse complement strand
CGGGGATATACCTGCACGACCGGACGCTCACCAACCCCATGAAGAACCCCACCCGCACGACCGGACGCGCTCAGAACGTCATAGAACGCCTCAGAATGACCGGACGCACGCCAACCCCATGAGAACCCCACCCGCACGACCGGACGCGCTCAGAACGTCATAGAACGCCTCAGAATGACCGGACGCACGCCAACCCCATGAGAACCTCACCCGCACGACCGGACGTGCTCAGAACGTCATAGAACGCC
>NZ_CAWQTY010000143.1:0-253 GCF_963897815.1 Xenorhabdus sp. Sc-CR9 | reverse complement strand
GAGCAGAATTGGTGAAAGAGATGGCATATGTCCTTAATATTGAATTGCATTACCTACCGCCTTACAGCCCAAACCTCAATCCGATAGAGCGATTGTGGAAGTATATGAATGAGCAAGTACGTAACAAACCTGAGCTTCGCTTAAGAAGGGAACTAAAGTGCCTGAGGCACGATCAAAGTTTTTGCTAAAGAAAACAAAATCGTGGAGATCCTCAGGCATGTATAATTTAGAAGAACTTTACTGCTGCGTCGAT
>NZ_CAWQTY010000142.1:0-254 GCF_963897815.1 Xenorhabdus sp. Sc-CR9 | reverse complement strand
CGGTCTAATTTGGGGGTAATCCAGTAGACGCCACCGTCACGCAGCTCAGCCCACGGCTGTAATGGGTCATCGGGTTTTTGCTGTTCTGACACGGGTTCTCGCTCCGTTGGCTCCGGCTCTACTGGCCCTGACTTTGGGTCTGTTTTTGCCCCTGACACTATCAATGTTTGTTCAAACGCGTTCAGCATGGATTGCAACCCGTATCTTTGGCGATAGTCGTCCCAATCGGCTTTTTCTTCACAGGGTGGCAGTGC
>NZ_CAWQTY010000141.1:0-254 GCF_963897815.1 Xenorhabdus sp. Sc-CR9 | reverse complement strand
GTTTCTTTAACAACGGATAAATGTTCAATCAGGGTCATAGGTAAGCGATTAGAAGAGAAATAAGGCTAATTAGATCATGCTATTAATTTTCATTCAATAGATGTTAAAAAAGTATGCTCGCGCCCTGATGGTATCCTGAGTCCAAGTGATAAAACGTCGCCAGCGGTATTTGGCCTGTTTCCAGACGATTTCAATCAGATTCAGCTCTGGGCTGTAAGCGGGAAGATAGAGTAAAAGCATGTTGTGTTCTCGTA
>NZ_CAWQTY010000140.1:0-255 GCF_963897815.1 Xenorhabdus sp. Sc-CR9 | reverse complement strand
ACCGTTCAGCGACGCGGTGAACCTGTTCCCCTGCGCCGTCCGGTAGCACGTCTAACCAGCGTTGCTGAGCGTCTTTTACGGCCTGTTTCGCCAATTCTTTGTTATCCGCCAGCCATTTAATCCATTCCCGCCCTGCTGCGCCGTGGTGGGCGTTAAACGCCGCTTCTATGGCTTTAGCGTGAGATTGTCCGTCTGCGTGCTCGTGGAACGTCCGTGCGCGTGTCATGGGGATGTTTAGCAGTCTGACCAATTGCC
>NZ_CAWQTY010000139.1:0-255 GCF_963897815.1 Xenorhabdus sp. Sc-CR9 | reverse complement strand
AGGGAATTTGAAGCCCGTTGCTATCGAGTGCCGTAAAAAATGGCCTCACGCGATAATCATTATCGCCGCAGATAACGACTGGCACGCCGAGGGTGAATTGGACGCAGACGGCAACCTTAAAAAGAACCCAGGAAAAATTGCGGCAGAACAGGCAGCAGCGGCAGTATCGGGGTTCGTTGCACTGCCACCCTGTGAAGAAAAAGCCGATTGGGACGACTATCGCCAAAGATACGGGTTGCAATCCATGCTGAACGC
>NZ_CAWQTY010000138.1:0-58078 GCF_963897815.1 Xenorhabdus sp. Sc-CR9 | reverse complement strand
TGAGGAATCAGCTAGAACTGATGCTACTCGATGGGCTGATTTCCTATTGCGGCAAAGGTTCATTACCTAAGTTAAGGATAAGCATCGTGACTACAGCATTAACTTTTAAAGAGCACGAAATCGTTCCATTTGATAATGGTGACGGGAAGATCTGGTTTACCAGTAAGCAAATGGCTGAACTGCTTGAATATAAGAACGAGAAATCTGTAACCAATCTTTACAACGCTAACAAAGATGAGTTCACAGACGATATGACGATGGTCACTGAATCAATGACCATTGGAATAAACAATAGCTTACGTAAAAAGAAGGTGAGAATTTTCTCTGTCAGAGGTTCCCATTTAATTGGGATGTTAGCTGATACTGATGTCGCCAAATCATTACGCAGATGGCTGCTGGATCTAGCTGATAAAGAAAGTAATACATATATTCCATCCGTTGGATACACAATTCAACAGATGCAGAACATTGTAGCAAAAGCCCGAAAAGCCTCTGATGAAGATTCATCTGATGCAGGCCGCAGACTGAGAAAGCGACAAGATGATCTGGTCACCCTCAATAAAGCTGAAAGGCTGATTGATGATATCGGTCAGATGGCACTTGGTCTTATTGGTGGTGGTAAACGAGAGTTTACACATAAATCGTGATCGCCATGCAGTAGACCTAAAGTCTATCGGACATTGCCCATATTTAAGGCGGTGACAAATGGATTAGGCAGAACTTTATAAAACGCCGGCTAAAAAATGACGGGGTTATATCAAACAGAACAGTTGAATATGCTAAATGAGGCAAATATGGAGGCCAGAACATGCCACCCCGTATACCCCGAGCCTGCCGCAAACGAGGCTGTCCCAAGACTACGACTGATCGCTCAGGCTACTGCACTGATCACCTGCACACAGGCTGGCAGAACCATCAGCAGGGCAAGAGCCGACACGAGCGCGGCTATGGCAGCAAGTGGGACAAACTACGAATCACAGTGAAGCAACGGGATAAGCATCTATGCCAGCAGTGTCTACGCAATGGTCGGGCAGTCACAGGCACCACAGTAGATCATATCAAACCCAAGGCACATGGCGGGACGGATGCGTTATCAAATTTGATGCTCCTGTGCTTTACCTGCCATAAACGCAAGACCGCCACGGAGCGATTACGATGAACAAGAAACAAGTCTAATTTCAAGTGAAATGATATCCATTGAGACAGTCACGCATTCTTAGCCTGAGACTGATTTAATTTCCATTTGCAATCATTGCGCATGTCATGGTCACTCAGGGGGAGGGGCGGGTGAAATCCCTGCCACTCTCGCCCCAAGGGACCGCCGCCTAGGGTCAATTTTTATGCCCGCGAAAAATGAACTTTAAATCCGGGGGCGTTTTATCCCTCTTTCACTGTTTTTGAGCACGGGAGGTGCTGCGTATGGCGGGAACGGCGGGGAAGTCAGGTCGTCGCCCCAAGCCGACGGCACGAAAGGCACTGGCCGGTAATCCGGGCAAGCGCAAGCTCAACCGCGATGAGCCGAGCTTTACGCCACTGACCGGGGTCTCCCCGCCGGACTGGTTTGTTGAAAATGATCTGTCATTGGCGGTGGTGATGTGGGAGATGACCAGCAAGGAACTGTGCACACAGGGGTTATTGTGTGTCACTGACCTTGCCGTACTGGAACGTTGGTGTGTGGCTTATCAGTTCTGGCGCATGGCGGTGGTCAATATTGCCCGGCAGGGTAACACCGTGACCGGCGCGACGGGCGGGCCTGTCAAAAACCCCGAACTGACCGCCAAGAAAGAACAACAATCTGAAATGGATACCACCGGTTCCATGCTGGGGTTAGACCCGAGCAGCCGTCAGCGCCTGATCGGGGCGGCAGGCAAGGCCAAAACGGACAACCCGTTTATGAGGATGATTTCATCATGAGCCGTAAATCTTATCTGAATGTCAATGCGGCGAACCAGTATGCCCGGGATGTGGTGCGCGGCAAGATTGAGACCGGGCGTTCTGTCAAAGAGGCGTGCCAGCGGCATCTGGATGATGTGGCGAAAGAGAAGGGCAAGGCCTTCAAGTACCGTTTTGACAAGGATCTGGCAGAACGCGCCGCGAAATTTATTCAGTTGCTGCCCCACACCAAGGGCGAATGGGCGTTTAAACGGATGCCGATTACACTGGAACCGTGGCAACTGTTTATCATCTGTTCGGTGTTTGGCTGGGTGCATAAAGGCAGCCGGTTGCGCCGCTTTCGCGAAGTGTATACGGAGATCCCCCGCAAAAATGGCAAGTCGGCCATCTCAGCGGGTGTCGCACTCTACTGCTTTACCTGTGATGACGAGTTCGGGGCGGAGGTCTATTCCGGGGCCACGACCGAGAAGCAGGCGTGGGAAGTGTTCCGCCCTGCGCGGCTGATGTGCAAGCGTACCCCGATGCTGGTCGAGGCGTTCGGCATTGAAGTGAATGCCTCCAACCTGAACCGCCCGGCAGATGGGGCGCGCTTTGAGCCATTAATAGGTAACCCCGGTGACGGGCAGTCCCCCAGTTGCGCCATTGTCGATGAATACCATGAACACGATACCGACGACCTGTACACCACGATGTTGACGGGGATGGGGGCACGGCGTCAGCCCCTGATGTGGGCGATCACCACGGCAGGCTATAACATTGAAGGTCCCTGTTATGACAAACGCCGCGAAACCATCGAGATGCTGTCCGGCAATGTGCCCAATGATGAGCTGTTCGGGATCATTTACACCGTGGATGAGGGGGATGACTGGACTTCCCCGGACGTCTTGCGCAAAGCCAACCCGAATATGGGGGTCTCCGTCTACGCGGACTTTCTGCTCAGTCAGCAACAGCGCGCCCTGAACAACCCCCGCCTCGCCAGCGTGTTCAAGACCAAGCACCTCAATATCTGGGTGTCTGCACGGGAGGCGTACTTCAATATGGTGAACTGGAAACAGTGCGAAGACACCTCGCTGACATTGGAACAATTCGAGGGCCAGCCCTGCATTCTGGCGTTTGACCTCGCCCGCAAACTGGACATGAACAGCATGGCACGGCTTTTTACCCGTGAAATTGACGGCAAGCGCCATTATTACAGTGTGGCACCGCTTTTCTGGGTGCCGCATGACGCCGTATACAGCGTGGAGCAGGCCGAAAACCGCCGTACCGCTGAACGTTTTCAGAAGTGGGCAGAAATGGATCTGCTGACTGTGACCGAGGGGGCCGAAGTGGATTACCGCTACATTCTTGAAGAAGCGAAGACCGCCAGCCAGCTGAACCCGGTCGAAGAAGCGCCGATTGATCCCTTTGGGGCCACCGGCTTATCCCATGCGCTGGCCGATGAGGGCATCAATCCCATTATCATCACCCAGAACTTCACCCACATGAGCGACCCCATGAAGGAGCTGGAAGCCGCGATTCAGTCCGGGCGCTTTCACCATGACGGACACCCGATTATGTCGTGGTGCCTCGGTAACGTGGTGGGAAAAACAATGGGCGGCAATGATGACATCGTGCGCCCCATCAAGGAGCAAAAGGACAGCAAAATTGACGGCGCGGTAGCCCTGATTATGGCGATGGGCCGGGCTATCCTGAACGAAGCACCGGACTTCCTTTCTACCCTCGATCCTGATGACCTGTTATTCCTATGAAAAATTTACTGATTGATATCATCGCCCTGACAGGGTTCGGGGCGATGTTGGCGGGTTGTTACCTGAAATACGGGCTGGCCAATACCCTGATGATTGGGGGCGTTTTCGCCATTATCTACGCACTGGTCGCCGCCAGAAGGGGGAAACATGCTGCTTGATGCCTTGTTCCGCAGTGAACCGCTGGAAAATCCCCACGTCCCGCTGACCGCCGAGTCTGCCGAACATGACGGTCTGTTTAGTGCTGATGTCTATGTCAGCCCCGAAACAGCCATGAAACTGGCGGCAGTGTATGCCTGTATTTATGTGCTCTCGTCGTCGGTGGCACAAATGCCGCTGCATGTAATGCGCAAAACAGGCCAGTCGGTGGAGATGGCGCGTGATCACCCGGTGTTTTATCTGGTGCATGATGAACCCAACAGCTGGCAGACCAGCTACAAATGGCGGGAGCTGAAACAGCGCCATGTCCTTGGCTGGGGCAATGGTTACTCGTGGGTAAAACGTAACCGCCGGGGTGAGGTCACTGAGCTGGAGGCGTGCATGCCGTGGGAAACTACGCTGCTGAACACCGGCGGACGCTACACCTACGGCGTGTATAACGAAGACGGCAGTTTCGCCATCAGCCCCGACGACATGATCCACATCCGGGCGCTGGGCAATAACCGTAAGCTGGGCTTAAGTCCCATTCTGCAACACGCCGAAACCATCGGTATGGGCATGAGCGGACAGAAGTACACCAGCGCCTTTTTTGGCGGCAATGCCCGTCCGGCGGGGATTGTCTCCGTCAAGGGCGAAGTCGCAAAAGAAGGTTGGGAACGGCTCAAAACAATGTGGCGGAAGGCGTCGGCTGCCCTGCGGCGTGAGGAAAACAAAACCCTGCTGCTGCCGGCCGATTTGGATTATCACGCCCTGACCGTTTCCCCGGTGGATGCGCAACTCATTGACATGCTGAAACTCAACCGCTCCATGATAGCCAGTCTCTTTAATGTGCCGGCCCACATGATTAATGATTTGGAGAAGGCCACTTATTCCAATATCTCCGAACAGTCTATCCAGTTTGTGCGGCATACCGTGATGCCATGGATAGCCAACTGGGAGCAGGAGCTGAACCGCCGCCTGTTTACCCGGCAGGAACGGCAGGCCGGTTTCTATGTCCGGTTCAATCTGGCCGGATTATTGCGGGGCACGCCACAGGAACGCGCCCAGTTCTACCACTTCGCCATTACCGATGGCTGGATGAGCCGTAACGAGGCGCGCGCCTTTGAAGACATGAACCCGGTGGATGGCCTGGATGACATGCTGGTCAGTGTCAATGCAGCCAGCCCCATTAACAACCCTCAACCGCCTGAACAGGAGAATCAAACTGATGCGTGACAGAGAACTGCGCTGTTACCCCGGCGAGGTGCGGGCTGACACACCGGAGGGGCAGCCGACACGCATTGTCGGTTACGGCTCGGTGTTTAACAGCCGCTCTGAACCCCTGTGGGGCTTTCGCGAAATTATCAAACCCGGTGCCTTTGACGAGGTGCTCAATGATGACGTGCGTGGCCTGTTTAACCATGACCCTAATTTTATTCTGGGGCGCAGCACGTCCGGCACCTTGTCCCTGTCAGTGGATGACAAGGGCTTGCGCTATGACATTACCGCGCCGGATACCCAGACCATCCGCGATCTGGTACTGGCCCCGATGCAGCGGGGCGATATTACCCAGTCCTCTTTTGCGTTCCGGGTTGCCCGTGACGGTGAGGAATGGCACGAAGATGAGGAAGGGATTGTTATCCGGGAAATCAGCCGCTTCTCCCGGTTGTATGACGTGAGTCCAGTGACCTATCCCGCCTATCAGGACGCGGATTCTGCCGTCCGTTCGTTACAGGCATGGCAGGAGGCACGCCACAGCGGAGCACTCCAACAGGCGATTAACCAAAAACAGGCCCGTGAGCGGCTATTGACCCTATTGAATCTCTAGGAGAGACGCATGAAATTGCATGAACTAAAACAACGCCGTAACACCATCGCCGCCCAGATGCGCACCCTGCATGACACCATCGGGGACAACGCATGGACCGACGAGCAGCGCACCGAATGGAATAAGGCCAAAACCGAACTGGAGGGTGTTGACACCCACATCCAGCGCGAAGAAGATTTGCGCAGTCTGGATCAACGACTGGTGGATGAGCAGGAACCGGAGCAGCGCAACAACCCGGCTAACCCGGAGACGGAGCAGCAAGAACGCCGGGTCGCGGCCTTTGATAAATACCTGCGTCACGGGCTGGGTGACATGACCCCCGAAGAGCGTCAGGCGTTGCGCGAGCTGCGGGCGCAGGGTACCTCACCGGATGAAAAAGGCGGCTACACCGTCCCCACCCAGATGCTCAACAAAGTGGTGGAGCAAATGAAAGCCTACGGCGGCATTGCCAGTGTGGCGCAAATTCTCAGCACCGCCACCGGACAGACTATCGAATGGTCAACCGCGGACGGCACGGCGGAAGAAGGGGAATTGCTGGGCGAAAATACGCAAGCCAGTGAAGAAGATACCGTGTTTGGCACTGAGTCTTTAGGGGCGAAGAAGCTCTCTTCCAAAATCATCCGGGTGTCCAATGAGTTGTTGCTGGACTCCGGTATTGACATGGAAGCCTATCTGGCCAAACGCATTGCCGAACGTATCGGGCGGGGTGAAGCCCGGTATCTGGTGAAAGGCACCGGCAAGGGCAGCCCGCAGCAACCCAAAGGACTGGAAACCTCGGTGACGGGGACAGTGGCCGCGTCGGCCAAGTTTAGCTGGAAGGACATGAACGCCCTGAAACACGCCATTGATCCGGCGTACCGCAATGCCGGCACTTTCCGCTGGGCGTTTAATGACAGTACGCTGAAAATCATCACGGAGATGGAAGACGCCCAGAACCGCCCATTGTGGCTGCCGGCCATTGCGGGCGTTGTGCCCTCTACCGTGCTGGGGGTTCCCTACGTGATTGATCAGGCGATTGCCGACATGGAGGCAGGCAACAAGTTCATCTACTGTGGTGACTTTAACCGCTTTATTGTGCGTCGTGTCACTTATATGACCCTAAAACGTCTGGTTGAGCGTTATGCGGACTTTGACCAGACCGCGTTCCTCGCCTTCCATCGTTTTGACTGTATTCTGGAAGATGCCTCCGCCATCAAGGCGCTGGTCGGCAAGGGTACGGTATCAGCGGGGTAATGCCCGGCAATGACACTCACGCCGCGTAAGCGGTTTTTTTGTGCCTGCGATCCATGAGGTCGCAGGTTTTCAGGAGGCACCGTGGCTTTTCCCACCCTCGAACAACTGAAACAACAATGCCGCCTCGACAATAACACTGATGATGACCTGTTGAATACCTACGCCCGGGCGGCCATCAGACGGGCTGAGAACTACCTGAACCGCCGCCTGTATGAAGACGCCGTGCCGGACAATGACCCCGATGGCTTACAGGTCTCAGAAGATATCACGCTGGCGATCATGCTGACTGTCGGCTACTGGTATGAAAACCGCGAGGCCCAGTCTTTGCCCACCGGATTTAAGGCATTGCTGGAACCTTACCGTTATATTCCCTTATAGGAGGTTACCCATGAAAGCCGGTTCATTGCGTCACCGGGTTAAATTGTACCGCCCCGTCATCACCCGTGATGAACTGGGATCGGAAACCATCACCCCGGAATACGTGGCGACGGTCTGGGCAAAAGCGGAGGCGATATCCAACCGCAAGACCCGCACCGCTGACCAGCAACAGGTCATTGAAGTGCAGCAATTCACGATCCGGCCACGGGCAGAGATTGCCGTCAGTTGGCTGGTTGAACATCAGGGGCGGCGGTTTACCGTGCGCACCGTGGATCGCAATCGCCCTGACCGCGCTGTGATCACCACCGAAGCGGATGTGCGCCATGATAGAGTCTGATATCAAAGCCGCACTGGAACGGTTAACGACGCTGACGGCCTACCCGTTGATATTACCCTCAACCGTACTGGAGGGCGTCACCTATCAGCGTATCAGTGACCCGAAGTTCAGTACCGGACTGGCCGCCACCCGATTAATTGAAGCCCGTTTTCAAATCAGCCTGATAATCCTGAACGATTACACCAAAGCCCTCCGGCTGGAGCAAAAAATCCGTTCCGCGTGGGAATCGGTGCAGCACGGCTATCTTGGGCGCACCCCAGTGCAAACCGTGTCGCGTGGGGTGTTGCATCAGGACGCCGAGGAACTGACCGAAAACCGCAAGCGTTACCGCGTGACCCGCGACTTTATTATCACTTATGCGGAGGTGCCCAATGATTAGCGCCAACCTCTCCGGTCTGGAAGCGCTGGGTCGTAAGTTACAGGCACTGGAAACCGACCTACAGACCCAAATCTTACGCAAGGCCGGAAAAACCGCTATGGAAATCGTCAAAGAAGACATGGCGGCTCACGCAGGCTATGACAAGAAAAGTGAGGGTCCCCATCTGCGGGACAATATCAACATTCGATCCACAAAATCCACGAAATACCCGGGCGGGGTAATGATTACCGTGGGTCCCGCCAAAGCCGACCGGATGAAAGCGCTGGCGCAGGAGATGGGCACGATTAAGCAGGTGCCGAACCCCTTTATCCGTCCGGCGCTGGATTACAACAAAACCGCCGTTATTAAGGTGCTCACGCAAGAAATCCGTGACGCCCTGTCCGCTTACAGTAAATAACTTTTGATGGAGTAATACACGATGGCAACCTCCCCTGAATACGCCGTTTTGCCTGCGGGCACGGTGGTGAAATTTGGCCAGCCCGGCGATACCGTTGAGCAGATGAAACCCCTGATTAACTGCAAGGCGCTGGGTGCTACGGGGTTAACAGGCAGTTTTGTTGACTGCACCACCCTGATGGATAACAACAAACAGTTTATTTCCGACATGCCGGAAGGCCCGGAGAAGTCACTGGGCTTTATTGATGATCCGCAAAACGCCGATTTTACCGCCTTCCTGAATGCTGCCCAGCATCGTGAGACAGTCCAGTTTTACGTTGCCCTGCCGAACAGGCGCACGGCGACTATGATATTAGCGCTCTCCGGCTGGGAGATGAATGACATTAACGCGCCGGCCAGTGAAGTGATTCAAATCACGGTCAAGGGCAAACAAAATAACCTCGTCTGGGGTATCGATAAAACCAAAACAGGAGTGACCCAATCATGAATCTGAAAGCCGCCTTACTGACCCCGCGCCCCCATGTGAAAGAAGTGGAACTCTTTGGCGCCAAGGTTAATCTGCGCCGCATGACCGCCTCCGAATTACTGGATCTGGAGGAAGAAACCGAAAGGCTGAGTGAAGCAGAGGGCGGCCGCGCGGCTTCCTATCTGAATATCCAGCGGGTGCTGGATTGTCTGGTGGATGACAAGGGCAAACCCATTGCCGCCGAAGATTTACCGACAGCGGAAGAGCTGATGGGGATTCACGACAACGCCACGATAATTGAGGCCATCCAGATCGTGAAACGCCATTCCATCGGCACACTGGAGGACGCCGAAAAAAACTGACCCGCTCGCCGTGGCTGCATTTTGCCTTTGCCCTCGCGGAACAGCTCGGCGAGATTGATCCCTACCGTATCCTGTCCCTGCCTGCCGCCACCCTCAACGAGTGGCAGGCGTATTATCAGCTAAAAAATAACAAGCCGGATACCCCTTCCTCTCCTGCGCCCGTTTCCCGCGATACGGAGCAGGCGCAGTGTGACGCCGTCATGAAATTATTAGGTTAAGTTATGGCAAATCTATCAACGCTCACCGTGGGCTTGTTGCTCAATGCAACCTCGTTCCGCTCCCAGATCACCGGCGCTTACCGTCACGCCGGGCGGGAGTCGGAGCGATTTTCCGACAAGGCCAAAAAAGACGCGAAAAAGGCGGAATCCGCTTACCTGTCCTTGGGTAAACAGATTAAATCAGTCTCCGGCCAGTTGATGCTGCTGGCCGGGACAGGATTTTCATTGGGTTCCATTCTGACGGCGACCCGTGACTATGGACAGGCATTATCTAACCTGTCTGCGATTACGGGGGCGACTGGCGCACAGTTAGCGATTTACAACAAGGCAGCCCGTGAGATGGGGCGCACCACGGAATTCTCAGCAACACAGGCGGCTGAGGCCATCAAATTGGTGGCTTCTGCAAAACCGGAGCTGATGAAAAGCAGTGATGCACTGATTAAAGTTACCAAAAGTGCCATTACCTTGGCGCAGGCAGGCGATCTTACCTTGGCTGACTCCGCCCGCTCATTGACTCTTTCCCTCAATCAGTTCGGTGCATCAGCCGCACAAACAGAACGTTATATCAATGTACTGGCGGCAGGGGCAAAGTATGGTTCCTCAGAAATTACAGAAACTGCCTCTGCGATAAAGAACAGTGGCACGATTGCATCACAAGCGGGAATTTCTTTTGAGGAATTAAATGCAGCGATTCAGGTATTGGCAGAAGGAGGTATTAAAGGTAGTGAAGCGGGAGTCGCCCTGCGTAATATCATTCTGAACTTGGAGAAAAGCACTGACAAATCGTTAAGACCTTCTGTCGTGGGATTGGGTGAGGCATTGGATAACCTCAGCAAAAAGAAATTGTCTACCACGGCGATGGTAAAAATGTTTCGATTGGCAAATGTTAGTTCAGCTACCATTCTGAAACAGAATGTCAGTAAATTAAATGAACTCAGGGACGCGCTAACGGGCACGAGTACCGCTTTTGAGCAAGCTAATACGAAGGCTGATAACCTGAATGGTGATCTGGCGTTGCTCAAAGGGGCATTGGGAGAGGTGATCCTTCAAGCGGGAGAAGGCGCAGAGGGGCCATTGCGCAGTGGTGTTCAGGCCATTACAGGGGCGGTAAATACATTAACCAATAATGTAAATGTTGCCAGTGTTGCCACTTATGGGCTGGTGTCAGTGATGGGGGGTAGGTTAGCCAATAGCTTAAAAGATCAGTCCAAAGAATGGATTAAAACGCAAAAAGCATCAGGTGACGCTGCCCGGCAACAGGCTGAAACCGCGAAACGCACCATTGAACAAGCCAACGCCACGATTAGCTCAACGGAAGCGCAGCGTCGGCACATTAAATATCTGGAGGACACAAACCGTCAGCACGGAATTTATGTTAACTATGCTAAGGAGAAAAAGACATTATTTAGGCAAGAGACAGAGGCATTCAAACAAAGAGAAAGAGCGACAAAAACGCTGGAAGTTGCTAACCGCCGACTTTCTTTTTCCTATCAGGCGCTATCCCGAACCATGGGGATTGCCCGTAATGCATGGGCAATGATTGGAGGACCCTTTGGTGCCGCAATGCTGGCAGGTTCTGCGCTATTGTACTTTCGTGATAGCGCCAAACAAGCAAAGACAGAAGCGCTTGGCTTGAAAGATGCTGTTGTCGAAACCATTGCGCAACTCCAAGCTCTTTCCAAGGTAAAAGTTGAGGTCGAAATAGATGAAATTACGGAGAAGATAGACAATCTAAAAGAGCAAAGGGAAGAAGTTGTTCGAAAATTAGGTAGATATTCTGATATCAGAATTAATCTGGCGCGAAAAGGATATTTTTTATCTCCTGATCCCAAAAAGCTAGAAAAAGAGAAGCGGGAGCTTCTCGGTCAATTAGAAGATCTTGATAAAGGGCTTGAAGTACAGACTAATAGGCTTAACCAGCATAAAAAAACGGTATCTATTGGAAAATTCAATATCCCTCTCCCTCCTGACGCACCACCGCCAAATAATCCTCCTCCACCTAGCGATGAGGGTGGTGATAATGATAAAAATAACAACAAAGGAAAACAAACCCTCAACCAATATCAGCAATTACGCAAGGAAATTGAACAGGCGCATGCAACCAGCTTAGGGCGCATCATCTTAAGTGAACAGGAGAACCAGAGAAAACTGACTGAGGTCGGTAAATCGGGTTTGGTTTCCCAGAGTGAAATTTCTCGCCTGATGACGCTTAACGCGGAAAATCACCAAAAGCAACGGGTGGCGCTGGCGGAAAAATATGCGCCGGCACGGGCTTTAATTCGTCAGGAG
Source organism: Xenorhabdus sp. Sc-CR9 (assembly GCF_963897815.1). NCBI lineage: Bacteria > Pseudomonadati > Pseudomonadota > Gammaproteobacteria > Enterobacterales > Morganellaceae > Xenorhabdus > Xenorhabdus sp. Sc-CR9. The sequence goes on along the minus strand of NZ_CAWQTY010000138.1, from coordinate 46,416 downwards.
CAAGAGGCTAATCAGGAACTCAAAGCCTTATACAGCACCCGATTACTGACCGAGCAGGAATATCTGTCAGCCAGCAGGATGTTATATCAAACGTCTGTCAGGGATAAGCTGGCAGAGCAGGCCAAACAATGGGCGGCTCCGCGTCTGGATATCGCGGGTGAGGTTGATCCTGTTGTGCAACTCAAAAACCAGCTGACAGAACAAACGGCGCTGTATGATGCGTATTATATGAATAATCGTATCAGCAAGGAGCGTTACGAGCAATTGACCACGGCGGCCACCCTCCGCGCCAAGGAAGCCCAATTTTCCGCCTCCAAAGAACTGTATGCCGCACAGGGAAACTGGCAAAAAATGCAGATGAACCTGCTGGATACGGTAGAACAGCGTACCGGTAACGCCTTAACCGGGATGCTGACGGGGAGTAAGTCATTCTCGGAGTCTATGAAAGAACTGTCTGCCTCACTGGCGCAATCCATCATTCAGGATTTGGTACGCATTGCCATGCAGGCCATGATCACCAAGGCAATATCGGGCTTCTTTGGTGGCATGTCAGGAACCGGCTCATTAGCCTCAGCAGGTGGCAATATGTCTTCTGCCAATACGGGGGCCATGGGGATGTCAACCAACTGGCGTAGCTTTGTTCCCAATGCCAAAGGCGGTGTTTATCAATCGGCTGATTTAAGTCAGTACAGCGGGCAAATAGTCAGCAGCCCGACCTTATTTAAATTTGCCAAAGGGGGCGGATTAATGGGCGAAGCGGGGCCGGAAGCCATTCTGCCCCTTAAGCGGGGTTCTGATGGGGCTTTAGGGGTGGAAGCCATGACGCCACCCGCCGCGGGTTCAGGGGATATTCATGTCTACCAGACTATTCAGGTATCAGGCAATGGCGATCAGGTCTTGCTGGCCGCCATGGAAGAAGCCGCCCGCCGCGGGGCAGAGCAGGGCGCAGCGACAGCCAAGGCCAATTTGATTCGGGACTTTCAAACAAACGGTCAGATAAGAAAAACATTAGGGGTGTAAATGTCTATAATGATTCTGGATTGGCCTGAAACGGTTATCCCCAATACATTAAGCTGGCAACTCATCAGCAACAGCAAAACCTTCACTTCGGTGTTCAATGGCAGCAGTCAGACAGTGCGGTTTCCGGGCAGCCGCTGGCGTTGTGTGCTAACGTTTAACATACTGACAGATGAAAAGGCGCGCTTATTGGAATCGTTGATTGCCCGGCTGGACGGAGAATCGGGTCGGGTGCGTTTGTTCGATTGGGCGAGACCCGGACTCATGGGTATGGGGTCACCATATCCCAAGGTCAGTGCCGCTAATCAATTGGGCCGCTCTCTGAACACTGATGGCTGGCAGCCGAACAGGCGGGTGCTGCGGCAGGGGGATTACCTGACGGTGGGTAATGAGTTAAAGATGGCGACAGGGGATGTTGTCAGCAATAACGCGGGAATGGCAATCATCCCTATTTCGCCTATGCTGCGTTATTCCCCCGGGTTACATGACAAAATTGAGACAGAGCAGCCTTTCGGCATTTTCAGGCAGACAGGTAACGATCAGGGCAATTTTCAACGCAAACCCGGTATTTTTACCAGTACCAGCCTGTCTTTTGAGGAGGCATTATTCTGATGTTCTATCATCCTTTTTCTAATGACATGGTAAAGGCCATTAATGAGGGCGCTTCCCTCGTTATGGCGGCACGGCTGGATTTCGTCTCCGGGGCGGTTTGTGCTCATACCGGGGTGGGGAATCTCGTCATTGCCGGTGAAACGTATCTCGGCGTCGGCAGTTTGGGCGAGATTGAAGCGGCCTCGGAAAATATGACCACCAGCCCGACACAACTCATCTTGAAATTAACCGGCTTTGATCGCGGACTGATAGGGACGGTGTTAAATGAACGGGGTCGCGGCCGGGATGCGCGGGTCATGATGGTGGCTATAGGGGATAACGGGCAGCCTGTCTTGGCAGAAATGTTATTTGCAGGACAAATCTCCACCATTAATGTGGTGGCCGGAAATGAAAATGCCGTTGCCGTCACTATTTCTAACCGCTTTGAGCGCTGGTCAATGGGGCTGCCTGATCGGTTTACCGATGAATCATGGTCAGCCCGGCGACAGGGCGATCGGATATTCCGGTATGTGGCGCAGATGGCAGAGCGCGCCATTTACTGGGGGAATAAGAAAGATGCCCCTGCTTTTATTTATAAGTAGGTGATATCATGACCAATCGAATTTATTGCGAGTGAGGTAATGGTATGAAATGTGCTTCTCTGTTTCTTCTGGTAGCTCTGTTTTTCTCATCGTCGTATGTTATGGCTCAGGAAGGGTATTGGTATGAAGGATGTCCTAAGTACTCAGAAAAAGGGCTGAAAGAGGCATTAGGTAGAGCCAAAAACACTCCTATTGAGTCTATAAAAGATCTACAGCAGTATAGCAAGGGAGAGATTGAAATGGGCTTAAAAGTGAATGAGTGTGATGTACATAATTTCAAGGAGCGCAAAAAAGCAATAGAAAAAAGATTACAGGAAATCGAAGATATACAAAAAGTCTCAACTCACTCTTAATCGACCCTGTAAATCATTCTGTGTATTTGCCCTTTGATTAAAGGCGATTGTTTGACCGAGCATCGGATTTAAGTATTAATTATATCTACCCAACAAATTATTTTAGCCCAGCCGACGTGCTGGGTTTTTTATTTTACGGAGAACCCTCATGAGACACCGACAATGGACAACCCGATTACCGGACACACTGAGGGCGGCAATGAGTCGCCCTTTTTTATGGGGTGAACATGACTGCTGTCTGTTTGCTGCCGATTGCGTGCAGGCGGTGTGTGGTTTTGACCCGGGTGAAACCGTGCGGGGGCGTTATAACACCCGCTTCGGGGCAGCGCGTGTCCTGAAATCAGAATTCGGGACGCTGACACAGGCACTGGATCGGTTGTTTGACGCAATCCCGGTCACGGTGGCCGGACGGGGTGACATTGTGATGTTTCAGGCAGCAGAAGGAAAAACCCTGGGTGCCCTGTGGGCGGGGCAGGTCTGGGCAGTGACGCCCCATGGTGCCCGTCCGGTTGATGTCAGCCCATTGAAAGCGTGGAGGGTAGAATAATGGGTCAGACGATTGCGAGTGTGGTATCAGCGGGGTTGATGATTGCGGGTGCGGTTGTCACCGGGGGTCTGGGGGTGGCATTAATCGCAGCCGGGGTGGCGGTTCAGTTTGCGGCCAGTCAGATGTATAAACCCAAAATGCCGGGCATGGGCCGTGATCAGGCCGAAAGGAAGCAAATGCTGCGTTCGTCAACGGCTTCGGAAACCGTGATTGTGGGGCGCACGGTTGTTTCCGGGTTGCTGTTTTTTGCCGAGGAAGAGCCGGGCGAGCAGGATGAGCATGAAAAAATTACGCTGGCTATTGCTCTGGCAGGGCACCCGATTGAAAAAATTGGCCGAATCTGGCTGGGGGATGACCAGATTGAATCATTTGGTGAACATGCAGAGTGGGCCTTACACAACGGCAGGACGGACGCCGATCCTTTTATGCTGGAGAACTGCCCGTCATGGAAACCGGACATGATAGGGCGGGAAATGGCATGGCTGCGCGTGACGCTCAAATTTGATACAGAAAAATTTCCCTATGGTCTGCCAAATATCAAGTGTGAGGTCTGGGGTAAGAAACTGTACGATCCCCGAACCCAAAAGACGGCGTGGAGCAATAACGGGGCGCTGGTCATTCTGGATTACTACCGCAGTTACCTGCAAGTACCGGATGCTGACATTGACTGGGGGGCGTTCAAGCGGGCCGCTGATATCTGCGATGAAAGCATTGGTACCCCAGACGGGGGGCGCGAATCCCGTTACACGCTGAATGGGGCCTATGAACTGGAAGAAAGTCCCGCCAGCATTTTGGATGCCATGCACCGTTGTGTCGCGGCTGACCCGACGTATATGGCAGGTAAACACGGAATGTTAGCAGGGGCATACTATGGTCCTGCGGTGCTGGAAATTCATGAAAACCAGATCACCGACACCGTGACCCTGACACCCGAAGTGGGGCTGAAAGAGGCGACAAACGCCATTTATGGCACGTTTGTGGATGCCGAACAAATCCACACCAAAACTGATTTTACTCCTGTTATCCGGCATGAATGGATCGCCGAGGATGGCTTGGAGATTAAGGAAAACCTGGATTTTCGGTTTGTCACCACCCCTTATCAGGCTCAGCGACTGGCTCTTCAATATTTGCGCCGCAAGCGTGCCGGACGGCGGGTGCAGTTGAAAATGAATCTGGATGGCTACGCTTACCGCCCCGGTCAGGTGGTCAGGCTAAACTTGCCGACGCTGGGGATCGGTGAACTGGAATTCAGGGTGATTGACTGGCGGTTCAGTGCGCTGGACGGGGCAGATCTGACACTGGAGGAAGACGGAGCCTATGTGTACGAAGACGCCATCAGTAAACCGTTTGAGCGGCCGCCCTTTACACGGCTACCCGCAGGGAGTGTCGGCTCACCTACCACGCTGACATTTATTCCGCAAACACTGGGTGATGTGATACAGGGCGTACTGTCATGGCGCAATGTGAATGAAGTGGCCTTTAACCGCGTGACCATCTATCAGGATACCCGCATTGTTCAGACTATTCAGGTGCCCGGTGAGTCGGTCAATCTTGCCGGATTGGTTCGGGGAAATTACCGGGCGGAGGTGCGCGCAGTCAATGCGGCCGGTGCAATGTCCGCCCCCGCGGTGTTTGAATTCTCCATTCAGGCCCCGCCGCCCCCGGTTAATGTCGAAATCACCCCCGGCTTTTTCTCCCTGACGGTTGTCCCCCGGCAAGGGGATGTGGCCTCATTCGGTCATACCTTTGAGTTTTGGTTCAGCGAAAAGCAACTGGATCACACACATGAACCGGCGGTGATAAACCATGCTGACCGGCTGGGACAGGGTAACTTCTGGCTCAAGGATCATCTCAGAGCCGGAACGACTTACTGGTTTTACATTAGGACGCTCAATACATACGGCAAGTCGCTGTTTGTGGAAGCCAGCGGCATACCAGACAGCAACACCAAAGCTATCATGGATGAATTAGAGCATGATTTTATGACCACCGAGGCCGGAAAGCGGCTGGAAAGGCAGATTGATTTTACTACTGAGGCCATCATGGAAAATGCCGCCCTGATGGGTTCTGTGGTTCAGCATCAATTGAAAGAAAACGGTGAGATGCGGGCGGAGATACTGGAGGTCAGAACGACTCAGATAACCGACCAGAAAGCCTTTGCGGAGAAAATGGAAAAAGTACAGGTTAATGTAGGGGAAAACGCGGCGGCCATTGAAGAGAGGGCGATAGCAGTCTTTAATGTCGATGGTAACGGTTATGCCATTAAGGATATCGGGGCGGGCGTCTGGTACAACGGACAGTTCTATAAGGCCGGGGTGGTGATTGGTGCTGAGGTGAAGAATGGCAAAGTTGAAACGCATTTCGGTGTCAGGGCGAACCAGTTTACCGTAGTGAATCCGACCAATGAGAAGTCAGAGCCGGTCTTTGTGATTAAAAATGGTCAGGTGCTCGCCAATAGTCTGCTTGTCGGTGATGCCACCATCACCAGCGCAAAGATTGCCGACACCCTCCAGTCAACCAACTTCAACCCCAGCCGGCGAACCGGGTTCAGGCTGAATATGCGCACCGGGGAAATGGTGAGTTACGGGCAGGGGAATTCGGGCTATTGGGTAGAAACCAATAATTTAAAACAGTTGTTTGATAATAACGGCAGATTACGCATTCGTATGGGGTTCTGGTAATGGGCATGGGACTGGAAATTTACGACGAAAAGGGGCGGTTGATTATCACCACTAATAACATTATTCCGCGCTTTCTGGGGACGCACGTTATCCCGTTGAATAAATCCGGCAGCCTGTATCTGTCAGGTTTAAGCGAAGGGGGAAATGTGACCGCCCGTTTCTTTTTATACATGAGGAATAAACAGGGGCTTGTAACGACCAGCATCAGCAATGAATTTACCCGCTTCACTGTCTCCGGCAGCACGTTTAACTATCACGTGGACTATGACGTGTACCGCTGGGAGAACAAGGGGAAGGGGGGCGGGCAGAGCGGTGCCGGCTGGGATGAGATGATAAACCGGGTGACGATTTGGGCGATATAACATGTTTGGTATTGAATTTTACACCGATAATGGCTTTGTCCAGATATCGGATAAATCCCCGGCGCTGGGGTTTCTGAGAAAAGCGGCACCGGGCGAGAACAACCAGCAGCAGGGATATTATAACTTTGCCGAGGTGTACGGCGCGGGCGGGACCTATTTCTTTGCCCCGGTGTCTGAACTGAATGTTTACGGGAGGAGCGGGCTGGAGGTATACAGCGAGAACGGGGCACTGATGTTTTCATCTGCCATGAAATTGCTGTCCTTCGTGAAACCGTTTTATGTTGATGTCCCTAACAATCAAAACACGCCGTTTGTGCATACGGGAGGGGCAGATCGGCGCTATGGGTACATGATAATCAAGTCCCAGTCCCGGCATCATTACAGAAACAAGCAATTTATCAGTGGCGCGAACAACCCGCCTTACTTCGATGACGAGTGGGTCTATGACGTCTACGCCGAATCTTTCAAACCCGGATACAGCAATGGCAGAATTGAAATGAGGTATTCATTTGAATTTGCGCACCGGGGAGGCGGAGGGGTAGACCCGGGTACATGGAGTGGCCCGCCTCCGCTGATGGAAGGCTTTATTGTTGACCTGACCGCCATCGAAGGCTAATCCCTTTCTGACCTTTTCTTCACAGGAATTTATTATGTACTCACAAGGCGCAATCTCTACGGTGTCCGGCTCGGCTATTGTCCGCGGCACGGGCACCCGGTTTAAATCTAATATCAACGGCGTTGCCCCGGCACAGTTTATTTTAATCCAGGCCGGCAACGGTAACCTGTTACACATGATTCAGGCGGTGAACTCCGATACTGAGTTGGTACTGGTGGATAAGGCCCGCGAGACCCTCCGCAACGTCACCTACCAAATCCAGACCACCGCGCCAGATTCCATCGGTGATGCCGTCAGACATTTGGTGGCAATTAACAGCTATATTGTTAATTTCCTCCAGAACATGGACAAATGGATGTCACTAAATGGCACGGTGAATGTGGCCTTGCCGAACGGTCAGACGGTGCCATTGCAGTCGATACGGGCATTGCAGGCGGCGGTAACAGGGAAATTGGATAAGTCTCAGAACGGGGCGGATATTCCGAATAAAGCGGTGTTTGTGAAAAATCTGGCTTTGGGGGATGTGCTAAAAATCGGTGATTACGGGATTGGTTCAGTGAATGGCGCAACAATCTCTAATGGTGATTACAATAATGCGATTCTCAGCGGGGTTTATGCTGGTCCGGGTGTATCAAGCAAAAATGGTATCCAGAGTACAGTGTACGGCCCCTGTCTGGTACTGAGCAGACACAAAGACCATGTTTACCAACAAGCACACTGGCAGAAACAATTTTATTATAGGTACAGGGAGGTTGGTAAGTGGAGTCAATGGTGGGGAGTGTGGACAGAGGGTAATACCACCGTAGTTGACGGATTTTTGAAAAAAGCCTCCCCCATCATCAAAATCTGGAACGATGGAAAATTTGAAACCAACGACGAATCAGAAGGTGCAACGGTTGAGCGTCTGTCTGAGGGCGTCTATCTCATTAAAAACGTGCTGGGGTTCAATGCCGATGCTGCATGGGGCGGAGTCGATGGTGGGGTTGAAATTCCGATGTGCAAAAATAAATTACCGCTGATTTGGGTTGATTATAAAGTTCTGCCCGACGGCTCAATCAAATTAATGACCTATCACCGGGAACACCCTAACGCGCCGGAGTTCGCCAGAAATGTACGTCAGGGTTATTCTGACGGGGATTTGATTGATATTCCGGCTGGCAGGTCTATTTCTGTCCGTGTCCAGATGCCGGAAGATTCGGTGTGGAATGTGAGGGGGAGGGAGGGATAAATAAAAGCCCTCGTGGGAGGGGCTATCATCTTTTTCTGATATTGGTGCGATTCTGGTTTGATCGTTCTTTTCTTCTACGGATTCTTGATGCCTCTTTTTTTTCCCACCATTCTGGTTCAGGGTTTGGCATTACTTGGAGTGTGTCTGCGATGGCTGAAATCAAGTTATATGATTGTATTCCGTCTATATGTTCAGATAATGATGGGGATACTTCCTGTCTCAATGGATCTAAAATAAAATCTATCCCTTTGGTTCTTGCATGTTTTGCGGCGGGGACAAAGTCAGAATCTCCAGCAACTAGCACGATAACATCAACTAGCTTTTCATAAGCCAGCATAGTTATATCCATGCCTAATTTGATATCAACCGCTTTTTGTTTAATATCATAATGAAAGTCATCGTTTGTGAGGTCATCCCATTTTCTTTTGCCGGATAGCAAGTCCTTAAGAGTGTGATCATTTAATTGCCATTTTTTATTATCAACCAATGTTCCCATTCGTAAGGCAGTTTTTCTGCTTTTTCTTAATTCTTCATGGAGTTCAGTTCTCAGTATATAAGATGGTTCATTTTTGAAGTTTTTTCTCTCTGAAGTCTTATGTCCTTTTTCTGCTGGCAGGGGGTATCGAGTTTGAATATCGAGAGGAGGGCAATCATAAAAGTATATTCGATATAACTCTAAAGGAACGCGATTCTCATGAGAGTCACGTTTATATTTTAAATGATACTGAACCAAACCCCAGATAATTTTTATTATATGTGAAGCATTTATATTATGCTCTTTGAAATGCTTCCTTCTTACAGCATTAATTCTTTGAATGAAGAAACCCGAATCAATAAGGATTGCTGTTTTTTTCATTTTTTATCCAAAAAAAACGCCTAGAGCCGTTATGTAGATATTAACTATTGTCTACGAACGGGGCTAGGCTTGGTGTTTAAATAGCTTATGCTATGTAGACATTCTGTGTCAATGAATTTTTGCGATATTTTTAACCAAAATGCCATATCATAATGTTGTTATTGGAAAATAATATTCCGATATAGATGCTAGTGACAGGTTAACTATATACAGCATTATTCATTACCTTTGTCGCGTAAGCTAACGTTATAGCTGGAATAATAAATAGGTAACTATCGTATTTTCCGTGCAATTATAGTAACTATCATTCATTCCAAGATGTATATCTCACCATACTAAACCACCCCCGCAAATGCTTTCAGAAATTGCCTAATCTGTGAGATAGCAGCGTAATGAATTCACACAGAACGCAACAAAAAATATTGTTTCAAATCAATACGATTTTAATTGGTTATATTAAGGCGTGATACCCCCAACCACTGCATCACTGGTGGGGTGGGTGTGTGATTTTTTTATTAAATGGCAGGTGTTGAATTGTCTGGATAAGTGGGGGATGAGAACAGGGGCGGTGTACCCCTGAAGGTTGGTGCGTATTTTCGTTATTCTCGATAAAAAATCTGAACAAAATTAGCACCACGGCCATTTATTACAGTAATATGTGTCGAATTGTCAGAGAATTTGAATTCTAACCACACCCAGTAATTATCAGGACCAGCTAGTCTTTGTTCAGTTATACCATCAACAAGAGGAACTGGTAGTGCTTGATGCCGTGCATTTAACCCGCTCAATCTGACAAAAGTGATTACTTGTCCACGTAAATCAGCAGGAATAGAAATGGTTGACTTTACATTCCAAGAACCAATGACTGATTTTATAGGGCCTTTAGTTTGAGGTTTTGTAGCGTTTTGGTTAGCGATGCTGGCTAAATCATATGCTGCTTTCACTGCCTTTGGCGTTGCTGCCATAGTTTCGTTATTACTATCGACATCATTACTCAGGACAACAAATCCCTTATCTTGCAGTGTTGCATTTGGATGGTTGCGGCTTAGGGCGTGCTCTTCAATAGCTTTTTTGACATGTTTAGGGGTCGGAACGACAACAAATTCATCTTCTTCTAAAGCGAGATTGTCAGGCTTTTTATCTTGAATGCTCATATTTATTCCCTCACTTAATCAACAATGTGTATTGCTAAATAACATGAAGACGGGCTGCTTCTCCGCCTGTGAACGTCAATAAAATAGGTTCATCAATACTGGAGAGAACTTCTGATTAGGATGGCACAGAACGACTGATAGGGCATCCATAAAATCCATTCACATTGCTATAAGACTTGGCAAAGACACTGCCTCTTCGCCTTCTAACCCCTTGATTTTATTAATCTCTGGCACTGTGACAGAATTACGCAAAATCAGCCCCTTACCTAAAGGTGGGATTTCTCACCTTTTAACTCTCCAGCCTTTTGCATGGTGTAAGGACTCCTTAATCTCAAGGGGTCATATTACCGAGGTCCTCACTTTGGCCTGTCACTCTTTAACTAAGGGGTATGAGAAATATTTCTTACACTCAGCGATATTTTTCGCTCAGCTCTAATCGGCGGAATTTTTCGTTGATTCATTCACCTGTTTAGCCAGGTTCGCCAATCTGACGGTCAGCGGTGGAATCAATGGGTTACTTCATTGGCTGAGGCAAGAACTGCTATCTGATAATCGGACTTTGGGCGTAACGGATAGTTACTCGCAAAATTTGTGCGACAGTAATGCTGACTCACAGAATTTGCACACCTCCTTAAGAGGAGAGCAATAACTAACCAACCCTCTTAAAGAGGGCAGCCTATCAGGTGAAAAATATTTTTCAGTTGCTCTCGGGTGGTCAAAGTGACCCCCTCGAAAGAATCAATGGGTTAGTCAACTATAGGGGAAATCTCTATTGTGAAAATCACAATGCAGGGCGGCTTGAAATTAAGCTGTCCAGTACATACGGATTATCCCATATGTTAAAGGGCAGGGTTATGACTGAGGGTGATTACTGTCCTTCCTTGGAATTGATCTCAATCTTTCCTATATAACCAGTGTAAAATCTATTGTTATGTGCTGTATTGAGTACGCTTTCTGTTTGTACATGAGTGTGTGCATATATTGATTTTATAAGTTTTACAATCATGTTATTTATTTGTTTTTAAAAGATTATTTTATTGTTGAATGTATTCCTGTCGAAAATATTTTTCACTCCAGCGGGCAATAGGATAAAGCAATGTCAGAGAAATCACAGCTTCAATGGCATACATCCACTTAACGGCAGTATGTGTGCCGGAAATTTCATGGATAATAATCGGAAACATTAACATGACTTGTACCGACAGAATAAAATAACCAGTCAATGTCAGCACATAGTAAAAGAACCGGCGATCTTTAATGACTCGGTTCATACCCTCTTTGATGGGGGTTCGGGTTGTTGATATGCGATATGCAGGTAAAAACCATGCATTAAATAGTGCCGCCAGTACAAAAATTATTGCTCCAATCCAGCAGACAACATCAAAATTATATTGCAGCAACCAACTTCCTAGCAGAGCACCGACTACAGCACCTGCGCTATCTTGCATTAATAATAATGAATAAAAGCGACCGCGCTCATGGGGACGGGTTAACTTGATTACCAGCGCTGCCCGTGGGGGATCGAACAGCGTTCCGCCCAATGCTGATAAAACACAGGAAAGGATTAGTATCCAAGGCTCGGAAGCCATTGCCATCATGGCGAAACCCGATGCGCGTAATAACATTCCGATAACAATCATTGGCTTGGCACCGAATTTGTCTGCAATAGCCCCGCCAAAAATGCCAAGCCCTTGCTGCACAAATTGGCGCATACCCAGTGCAAAGCCGACAATGACGGCAGCCCAGCCAAGTTGTTCGACGAAACGAATTGAAATTAAGGGAAAAACAACGAAAAATCCCAGAACAACCAATAAATTGTCGAATAAAAGAAAATATTTACCCAAGCTACGAGCTTGTGAAACTAATGACATTTCGCACCATCAAAATATGAAAAAATAAATATAAATTTTTGTTATTCTGGACTGAATTTTATCCTTAAGATAGAGGAGTATAGATGATATTTTTTTATCGTGAGACGGTGATAAAAACGCTTATAAGAGCTAAATTATTGAGGATTTTTTCAAGGTAAAGATCGGGAGAAGGCATGTTTGGTTATCGTTCTGCATCGCCTAAGATTCGCTTTATGACTGATAGGATGATTGTTCGTTTGGTATATGAACGTGATGCCTATAGATTGGCTGAATATTATGCGGAAAATAAAGATTTTCTTAAACCATGGGAACCCACAAGGGATGGTAGTTTTTATCAACCTTCAGGATGGACAAATAGATTGAGTTATCTTGCCGAGCTGCAAAGACAAGAGGCTGCATTTAATTTTTTACTGTTAGACCTTGATGAAAATGAGGTGATAGGGGTTGCTAATTTCACGAATGTTGTGCGTGGAGCATTTTATTCTTGTTATCTGGGTTACTCTTTGGGCGAAAAATGGCAGGGACAGGGTTTGATGTATGAAGCGTTGCAGCCTGCCATTCGTTACATACAACGCCACCAGAAAATGCACCGGATTATGGCCAACTATATGCCACATAATCACCGCAGTGGAAATCTCCTCAAGAAATTAGGATTTGAACGGGAAGGTTACGCCAAGAATTATTTGATGATTGATGGTATCTGGCAAGACCATGTACTGACATCACTGACGGATGATATGTGGGGAAAGACGGGTTTATAAGTTTGTAGCTTATGAAACTATAGTTATATAACCAATGTAGACATAATTTTTGTCTGTTAGACTTGAAACACGGCTGCTATCTCACCGGAATGTTTTATCTACCACGTTTATGACATCTTGATGATAGCTTTACATCTTTTATGTTCATTTCATAAAAATCACTTTTTAGAATAACACCATGAATTTACTTAAATCACTGGCAGCGGTTAGCTCAATGACGATGTTTTCGCGCGTTCTGGGCTTTATTCGAGATGCTATCATTGCCCGCATATTTGGTGCTGGTGTAGCGACAGATGCTTTTTTTGTTGCGTTCAAGCTGCCGAACTTGCTACGCCGTATTTTTGCTGAGGGCGCTTTTTCTCAAGCGTTTGTGCCTATTCTGGCTGAATACAAAAATCAGCAGGGAGATGAAGCAACACGTACGTTTATCGCATATGTGTCAGGAATGCTGACACTGATTCTGGCGATAGTCACAATAATCGGGGTGATTGCTGCACCTTGGGTTATCTATGTGACGGCTCCGGGGTTCACGGATACACCGGATAAATTTGCATTAACCTATGATCTGCTGAGAATTACCTTTCCCTACATTTTTTTGATCTCTTTAGCGTCTTTGGCAGGAGCAATCCTCAATACATGGAATCGGTTTTCTGTCCCCGCTTTTGCACCAACGTTGCTCAATGTCAGTATGATCGTCTTCTCACTGTTTGTTGCACCTTATTGTAATCCGCCGGTCATGGCATTGGGTTGGGCGGTCGTTGCCGGTGGGATTTTGCAATTGGCTTACCAGCTTCCTCATTTGAAAAAAATAGGCATGCTGGTATTACCAAGGGTTTCTTTTCGTGACAGCAGTGTATGGCGTGTTATACGCCAGATGGGACCGGCGATCTTAGGGGTTTCTGTTAGCCAGATTTCCTTGATCATCAATACTATTTTTGCTTCATTTCTGGTTTCAGGTTCGGTTTCGTGGATGTATTATGCCGACCGTTTAATGGAATTGCCTTCTGGAGTCTTGGGGGTAGCATTAGGAACGATCTTGCTGCCTTCACTGGCAAAAAGTTTTTCCAGTGGAAATCATGAAGAATATAGAAAATTAATGGATTGGGGTTTGCGTCTCTGCTTTCTTTTGGCATTACCTTGTGCAGTAGCATTAGGTATTTTGGCGGAACCATTAACTGTATCACTCTTTCAATACGGCAATTTTTCTGCCTTTGATGCAGAAATGACTCAGCGGGCATTAATCGCTTACTGCTTTGGGTTAATGGGATTGATTGTTGTTAAAGTTCTCGCACCGGGTTTCTATTCTCGCCAGGATATAAAAACGCCGGTTAGGATTGCGATTGCAACCCTGATTTTGACTCAGTTAATGAACCTTGTTTTTATTGGCCCATTGAAGCATGCAGGGCTGGCGCTTTCTATCGGTCTGGCTGCCTGTTTTAATGCCTCTATGCTTTATTGGCAATTACGTAAACGTGAGATCTTCAAACCATTGGCAGGGTGGAGTGGATTTCTGTTGAAATTGGTTGTGGCAATATTGGTTATGGTCGGCGTATTACTGACGGTATTGTGGTTTATGCCAGCGTGGGAGCAGGGCAATATGGCGATGCGCCTGCTACGATTAATGGGCGTTGTGATTGCTGGCGCAGGTAGTTATTTTGTTACATTGGCTTTGATGGGGTTTCGATTTAAAGATTTTGCTCTTCGGGGAATGAACTAATTAACCCGATATATGGACACCGACTTAATTCAAGTGGATGAGGGCATTTTCTGACAACGTAGTCGCAAACATATATTCGGCTTCCGTGAGCCTTGATGAAAATCCGCACTCTCTGCCCTCATTAATTCAGCAGTCTTGAGAGACTGTTCGGGTTACCAGGTTCACAGAGAGTCGGTACTACCTGTCAACCTTATTTAGGACGGGACAGAATTATAAAATCAGCCTCCGAATGGGAGGCTGTGTGTACATTATTTGATGATTTCAACTGGCGACTAAATGTAACATTTTATTTTTAATAATATGTTATTTCTTCCAGATAATATGGTAGATAGGGTGAGCTTTTTCCCGACAAATCAAAATACGGGCAAAAATATCATCAATTTCGGCATCTTCCGATTCCGCCAAGCCAATAATGACTTCTGAAAAAAAATCCGGTTCTAAATTAAAATCAACATGCTCAGACCAAATCTCTGATGGTTTTAATACTTCAGCGCCACCTCGTTCTTCAAATTGCAAATTAAACAATAAACTATCAGCCGGATCGAGATTAGAGAGCGCCTGTTCCAGAAAAATGTCATAGGCTTTCTCAAGCGCCTCATCTTCTGTCATTCGGTTGTTAATATCCAATTGCATAGTATGTGTCGGTTGATTTTCCATAATGGCATTGTCCGAAATTAGTAACAGAATAAAATTAAAACATGTTCTACATTGAATGAATACTTTTTCTGGCACGAATTATAAAAGGGGGCTGAAAAAGTAGCATACCCGTTCAAGGATGCGATGCCAAACTGGTCGTTTTTCCCATTCATTATTTGCAAGTAGCGTTGAGCGCACAATATAGCTTTGCTGAACCTGCGTTAAATCATTGCCGAAGTGTTCATCGTCAATCACAACTGTAATTTCAAAATTCAGCCACAAGCTACGCATATCCAAATTGACGGAACCGACCATGCTGAGTTGTCCATCGACTAAAACACTCTTGCTATGTAATAAGCCATCCTCAAATAGATAGATTTTTACGCCTGCTTCCAATAATTCCGCAAAAAACGCACGGCTGGCCCAGCGGACTAGAAATGAATTGTTCTGGCTTGGAATTATGATACTAACATCAACACCTCGCATCGCTGCTGTACAAATTGCATGCATTAAATCATCACTGGGCACAAAGTAAGGTGTGGTAAGAATAAGTTGATTGCGAGCGGAAAAAATAGCTGTCATCAAGGATTGCTGGATCAATTCATCAGGGAATCCCGGCCCGGAAGCAATGACTTGAGCGGTATGTCCACTGGCTTGCTCGAAAGGCATAATGGTACTGTCAGGCGGTGGGGGAAGATGGCGTTTTCCTGTTTCCATTTCCCAGTCGAAAGCATAAACAATTCCCAGTGTTGTGGTGACAGGGCCTTCCATTCTCACCATGATGTCGACCCATTGTCCCACTCCCGCATCTTGTTTAAAAAAACGGGGGTCAACCATATTCATGCTGCCGGTGTATGAAATATGATTATCGATCAGGATAATTTTTCTGTGCTGGCGTAAATCCATACGGCGTAAGAACAGACGGAAAATATTAACCTTCAGCGATTCGACGAATTCAATGCCTGCCTTACGCATAATATCAGGGTAAGGGCTGCGGAAAAATTGCCAGCTTCCTGCTGAATCTACCATAATCCGGCATTTAACACTGCGTTTGGCTGCCCGTATCAGAGCATCGGTAACTTGATCAACCAAGCCTCCTGACTGCCATATATAGAACACCATTTCGATATTGTATTTAGCATTTTCAATATCATTGATAATGCTTTTCAGGGAATCATCATAAGATGTCATTAGCTGCATTTTATTGCCTCTGACACCCTTGATTTTTTGGCGGCGTTCGCACAATTGAAATAATGGTGTAGCAACTTCACTATTTTCATTGGTAAAAATGAAGGGTGATTTCCTTAATTCTGCAAGCCACTTGGCCACAGATGAACGCATTTGTCTGGCCTGTTCCACTCTGCGTTTGCCAAGATGCAATTCGCCGAATGACAGATAAGCAACAATTCCTACTAAAGGAAGAATATAAATAATGAGTACCCAAGTCATTGCTGATGTCACAGGGCGACGTTTCATTAAAACTCGAATGGTGATACCAGCAATAATCAGCCAGTATAAGAAAATCGCCAGCCAGCTTAGTACAGAATAAAAAGTTGTCATATGTGGCAATTAATCCTATTTATTTAAGAGCCTATCCATTAGGCTATTTTATTTGTCATGTTAATCTAGAGTTTGTTCAAAAGATATGTACTGCGCGTATACTTCGATGTTTGCTCATAGCTGTGTTCAAACTGTTTGCGACAATGAGCTCCTGTTTGAGTTGACTGTAAGTATTTCATACTGTCATTTCCACAAGTTTCTAGAAATTTAGACAAACTATCAATCTAATCTGTGCCAGACAAGTATTGGTTGACATCTCTGATAGTGAGGATTAAGAATAATATAAATGATCCCCATGAGAGAATGAATCTGGAAAGTATCTGATGAAACACTGTCGTAATGAAGTAGGGCGCTGGAGAATGCTCCGTCAAAGCATCCGTCGTCGCCGTCGTTGGTTGGAAGATCAGTCACGTCGTAATTTTCGTATCTATAAATTGCGTAAAACAGATGCTTGCAAGAGCCGCAGGTCGATTCTGTTCATTCAAAATATAGAATGCCTGTAGCATAATATGTACCCAGTAGATTTGAAATTATCGTATCACGACAAAACAGCAGCTTAAAAGTGTAGATGTTTTTGAATCGTTATTGAATATGATAGTCATTTGCATTTAAACTAATGGCTATCTGAAAACTGACTATCATGCTGCTGAGCAAGAATTCTCTTATGCGTTGGATACCTTGGGCAATACTACTTTCTGTTTGTTTACATATTTCTATTGCTGCGGCGCTTTTTCATGGTATTAAACCTGAAAAACCAGAAGCCGCTCCTATGTCTGTTGCCATGGTTCAATTGGCCGCTGAAGAGGCATCAATCTCTGAGCCTATCATGTCTGAATCAGTTCCTGAGCCTGAATCACTTGAACCTGAACCTATCGCGAAAATTGCCCTCCCTAAGCCGGAAAAGAAACCGGAAGTGAAAAAGAGAGAAGAGAAAAAAATTGTTAAGAAAGAATCTAAGCCGGTAGAGAAAAAGACTCAAAAAATCTCAGAACAACCACTGAAATCTGTTTCTGATCAAGATTCCCAGATAGTAAAAAATCTGAGTGATCAAAAACCGGTTAATGGTGCACCGAAAGCACAAAATGGGCCAAGGGCGTTAAATAGACCAAATCCTGTTTATCCATCCAGAGCGCAGCAGTTGGGTACCGAAGGGACAGTGAAGGTAAGGTATGATATTGATGAAGAGGGTAGAGTGAGGAACATCGAAATCCTTTCCTCAACTCCCAAGAATGTTTTTGAGCGTGAAGTGAAGAAAGTGATGAGAAAATGGCGTTATGAAAAAATGCCTGCAACCGGGTATGTTACTACTATTGAGTTTAAAGTGACCAGTATTTCACAATCCTAGCCTATCTATATACTCCCTACTAGAGTTAAAGGACGCAATACAGCCTTTAACTCTAGTATTATTCCCAATAAATCGTTACTCTGAATCACTGCCTTCCAGTTTGAAGTGTCTTTTATCTTCAGGCAAAGGACGAGAAGAATTATTCTCATCAACGGCAACATACGTGAAAACCGCCTCTGTTGCACGGTAGCGTTGCCCAACGGGTTCAGAAGCCACCTTTTTCACCCAAACCTCAATATGAATTGTGATAGATGAATTCCCCGTTCTAAGGCAACGGGCATAACAGCATACGACGTCACCTACCGCAACTGGTTTCAGAAAACTGATGCCATTTACGCTAACAGTTACTACGCGCCCCAGTGCAATTTCTTTTGCCAGAATTGCGCCGCCAATATCCATTTGAGACATCAGCCAGCCACCGAAAATATCCCCATTGGCATTGGTATCGGCAGGCATGGCCAGTGTACGGAGAACCAATTCTCCGTTTGGTAAGGGTTGTTGTTGTGTCATTAGAAAACTTGCTTTATTTGGTGAATATAACAATACCTGTCGGTGTATCGACAGGTATCCATCTGATGGGTCATTACATTATTTTTGTTCGCGAGGCAGATGACGGTAGATATATACCACACTCAATACAGTAAAGACCAGTGTCAATGCTGTTAACCCGAACACTTTAAAGTTTACCCAAATATCCTGAGGTAGCCAGAAAGCGACATAAATATTTGCCAAGGCACAGGTGATAAAGAAGATCGCCCAAGCCATATTCAATTTATTCCAGACGAAATCAGGCAGTTCCAACTCTTTACCCAACATCCTCTGAATAAGCGGTTTTTTCATAATCCATTGGCTGACAAGCAGAACTAAGGAAAAAATGGCATAAATGGCAGTTACTTTCCATTTAATGAATAAATCGCTGTGGAAAACGAGTGTAAGTGTACCGAAAACGGTAACCATGACAAATGTAATCAAGGAAGACTTTTCGACTTTACGATAAATTAGGTAAGTGATGACAACAGTCAACCCTGTTGCAGCAATCAGGGCGCCCGATGCATAGAAAATGTCATACATTTTATAGACGATGAAGAAAACGACTAGTGGTAAAAAGTCTAAAAGTTGTTTCATAAATTGAACCCATTGTGACGCCAATGATGGCATGTTCTTGAATTTATGCCAGAGTGTATCAGATCTCAATGAAATGATTTATTTATCAAGAAAAAACATTTTTCATTTATTTGGATAATTTTATCACAATGAATGAAAAGTCGGGCTGGTAATGAGGAACTTGAGAGTTTCCATTGAACACCGCATTATAGTGGACTCCGTTTTCACGAAAGGGCATAAAAAGTCATGTTGTGGGAAAGATTGCATCGTTGGATGCCAGGCTTGGGAAATCTCTGTCATTATCGTAAAGAATATCTTAGCCATGATATACGGGCAGGTCTTTCTGTTGCTGCGGTCGCATTGCCGGTTGCGATTGCTTATGCTGAATTAATGGGCATTAGCGCAATTATTGGTTTGTATGCCTGTATTTTACCTATGTTCGCTTATGCTCTGTTTGGGACTTCCCGACAGTTAATTGTTGGGCCAGATGCAGCAACTTGTGCCGTTATCGCCGCCGCTGTGACACCGTTGGCGCTGGGAAATGAACATATACGTTGGCAGCTTGCCATTGTCATGACATTAATGACGGGGTTTTGGTGTATACTGGCCAGCCATTTTCGGCTGGGGGCATTTGCTGACTTTCTGTCCCGCCCCATTCTGAAAGGTTTTATGAATGGTGTGGCGATCACTATTATCGCAGATCAGATTTCTAAGGTTTTTGGACTTTCTGGATTGCCTGCCGAATTGATTGAGCGATTAATTGCACTGCCTCATAAGTTGTTGGAATCTGACTGGCCGACGGTGGGAATGTCTGCAATAACGTTGTTGGTATTGCTCTGTGTCCGTGTTATTAGACCGAGCTGGCCAGCACCATTGATGGCAATGGTAGTGGCGACTTATATCAGTTGGCAGTTTGAACTCAATCAATATGGTATCCAAATTGTTGGTAATATGGGGACGGGTTTACCTATTGTACCTATGCCTGAATTTGAATTTGGTATCTTGCGTGATTTAGTTGTTCCATCCATTAACCTTGCAGTTATTAGTTTTGTCAGTTTTATGATGACAGCTCGTAGCTTTGCCACTAAAAACGGCTATCAGGTTGATGCAGATTTAGAACTCAGGGCGCTGGGTATAGCCAATATCGCTTCATCGTTGTCACAAGGGTTTGCGGTTAGCGCTGCCAGTAGCCGTACTGCTGTCAATGACTCCATTGGCGGAAAAACGCAAATGGTATCAATGATTGCGGCTATCGCCATTCTATTGGTGCTGTTGTTTATGACAACATTTCTAACCCATATTCCTTTGTCATCACTGGGAATTGTGCTGATTTTTTCCACATGGTCACTATTGGGTTTAAAGAATATCTGGGCATACCGAAAACGTAATCGTCAGGCTTTTATACTCTCGATTTTCACGCTGGTTGCAGTTTTACTGGTGGGGGTTATTGATGGTGTCGGTTTTGCTGTTTTGTTGGGGTTGTTGCAATTTTTGCGGATTATTTTCCGGCCTTCAGATCAATTGCTGGGTGTAAATGAGCACGGTATGGTTCGTTCTATCCATCAAGATAGTGATATTAAGCCAGTAGATAGCATCATGATGTATCGTTTTAACTCTCCTTTGACTTATTTTAATGTCGGATACTTCAAAAAACGGGCATTACAGCATGTAGAAAGGGCACCTAATCGTCCTGCATGGTTGGTGGTAGATGCGACAGTCAGTTTTACCTATGATGATGTTAGTGTTTTTGCAGTGTTGGATGAGTTGATTACGGAATTAAAAGAGAAAGGCGTGACATTGGTTTTGGCAGGGCGCAGGACAGAACTGAATTACTGGATTAAACAAAATAAACTGAGCCGCAGTGATGAAGATTTGATTGTGGTGCCCGATCTCTATTTTGCCATTCGTATGATTCAAAGTAAGTTGCAAATTGAGGAAAAACAAACCAAATAATTGCAATCCACCTTGCTAGAATGCAGCGAGGTGGATTATTCAGTGTTTATTACATACCGTTTGTAGTTTTATTTTGTGCCAGCATATACAAGCGGAACAGGTAAACCAGCAGCAGGGCTGATAGTAGGTTATTCAAGACAGACAGTACCAAATAGGGAGTTTTTGACAATAAAAGCTCCAGTATCAG
This sequence comes from Xenorhabdus sp. Sc-CR9, assembly GCF_963897815.1. Classification (NCBI taxonomy): domain Bacteria; kingdom Pseudomonadati; phylum Pseudomonadota; class Gammaproteobacteria; order Enterobacterales; family Morganellaceae; genus Xenorhabdus; species Xenorhabdus sp. Sc-CR9. Next base: position 25,275 of record NZ_CAWQTY010000138.1, on the reverse strand, counting down.
TTTGGCAGCAATCCACAACAGCATCGCAGGTATTAGCAGGCGCATATTCTCAAATGCTAACTTCCAACTTGCCTGCATGGCAGCAAAAACATTCTTGCCTTTTTCAAATAGAAAAATAGGGGCAAGTGCAAATGCAATAGAGAACAGAACTCCTGGTAATAACATCAAAACGTAGCCAATTTGAACCAGCAGGGTGCAAATAAACATTAGCAAAAACATTCTTGGCAGAAGTGTGATCGATAATGTGCTGGCATGAATGGCATTAGTTTGCTGCCCATTGGAAACAGCATTGATGAGTATTAACATACTGGCAGTAAGTAAGGTATTGCCGAATATGTTGGTAAATAAGATCCCAAATGCTGTGCGCAAGAACATGAACTGCTCATCTGGTGTTAATTGAGCCACAAAATCTTTGACTCCTACATTACCGGATTCTTTAAAAGCATTTTGTATCCCGACCAATAAGTTGAGTTGTTCACCATTCGGCATGAGAAAATGTTCGAGCAGTGTTGTCACCAACGCGGCCAAGACAGAGAGTATGACAATATTCAACAGTTGGTTCTTCAAAAAGTTGATGCTGTCACGATACAGGGTATTTGCCGTGATGGGCATGAAAGTGGCTCCTATCAAATAAAACGACGATGATAATGTTCAATTGTACCTTGTTAGGGGGATTATTGGATACCCAAGATTTTCCTTCTTGCTGATGTCTTGCAACTTGAAATCCAAGGTTCATGGGGTACGGAAAATGTGTTCCTATTAGATGATAGAATCGATATCCTTTATCAAAAAGGGTAAAAATATTAATTTTATGTTAAGAGATTTATTGATTGATGTTATTTGATAATAAAATATCTCTATTCGTAATTGTTTTTTGATAACTAAAAATTGATATAAAAAAACAAATAAAAAACAGCAATGAAATTAATAATCAGATAATTTTGATTTGGATCAATTTAAAATATTCATCAAGTGAAATAATAAAGTTGTAAATACCTTATTTTGCCAAAAATCTTTAAAAGATATGATCTGTCTTATATCCAGTATATTTCGAGAGGTAATCAAGGAATCTGCAACTTGAGACATGACAGGTATAGATCATAACAGTAAACAAATGGATATATTTCTGACTATTTTAAAACGATAAATGGGATGGATAATGAAAAAGATTTCTGCGCTCGTATTGGCTGCGGCTACGTTAGCTCCGTCATTTACTTTCGCCCATGAAGCGGGGGACTTCCTGTTCCGTGCAGGTACAGCAACGGTAAGGCCAAATGCTGGTTCTGAGAATGTATTAGGTTTGGGATCTTTTGATGTCAATAATAATACTCAGTTGGGTTTAACTTTTGGTTATATGATCACTGATAACATAGGTGTTGAATTACTGGCCGCAACACCATTCCAGCACAGAGTGAGTTTGCCGATAGCAGGTGAAATCGCCGAAGTTAAACATCTGCCACCAACATTGATGGCACAATATTATTTTAGCTCCACAGAAAATAAATTACGCCCTTATGTTGGGATTGGTGTTAACTACACGAAATTCTTTAGCGAAAAATTTAATAATAATGAAACCGTAAGTGGGGCTAATTTAAATAGCCTAGATCTAAAAGACTCTTGGGGAATAGCAGGTCAGGTTGGTCTGGATTATAAACTGGATAAAAACTGGATGCTGAATACCTCACTTTGGTGGATGAACATCGAAACTGATGTGAAGTTCAAAGTCGGGGATGTAGATAAAAAATATAAAACCCGCCTTGATCCATGGGTCTTTATGTTCGGTGTTGGTTATAGTTTCTGACTGTTTAAATGATGACAGGTTTAAAAACTGATAAAAAGTAAGTTACGTGCGTGTTTGACATAAGAGAGAACCAATGGGGCCTGATCAGCCCCATTTTTATACTTTTCAGATGTGTTAAAGACATCGTAGGATCACACGTAAATCACAGTAGTGGGATCATAATAGAGTCGCGTTTTTCATAGAACGAACAAAATCCGTTAAATTTTCCAGCATGATATTGGGTTGATGCAGGTTATCTTCAATAATTTTTACGATGGCAGAACCAGAAATCGCGCCTGTAGCTCCGCTATTGAGTGCAGCTGTAATCTGTTCAGGCTCTGAAATACCAAAACCTTGTAGAGTAGGTGCGGCATGATACTCGTTGAGTTTATTGACAAGATGAGTTAACGGTTGTGTCGCTCGATTCTCACTCCCAGTTACGCCTGCTCTTGACAGTAGATAAGTATATCCGCGTCCAAATGAAGCGATTTCACGCAGTAAATCGTCATCTGCGTTAGGAGGACAAATAAAAATCGGGGCAATTCCATATTTCATAGCGGCTGAGCGGAATGGGGATGATTCAGATAACGGTACATCAGCCACCAGAACTGAATCAACTCCAGAATTTTTGCAACGGCGGTAAAAATCATCAATTCCATTATGGAAAACTAGATTGGCGTAGAGCAACAGGCCAATGGGGATATCGGGATATTTAGCCCGAATTTTTCCCAACAGTTCAAAACACAATGTTGATGTAACGTTGGATGACAATGCCCGCAAGTTGGCATTTTGGATAGTAGGGCCATCGGCAAGAGGATCTGAAAACGGAATGCCTAATTCAAGTGCATCTGCCCCACCAGCGATTAAAGCATCAATAATTTCCAATGACAAATCAGGATTGGGATCACCGAGGGTGACAAAAGGGACAAATGCACCCTGATTTTGGTTTTGCAGCTTCTTAAATAGTTGTTCATAACGTCCCATCAGATTTCCCCCCTTGATTTTAAAATATCGTGAACAGTAAAGATGTCTTTGTCGCCGCGACCAGATAAATTAACAATGAGTAATTGTTCCTTATCTGGATTCTGGTGGATCATTTTCAACGCATGAGCCAGAGCATGGGACGATTCTAATGCCGGAATAATACCTTCATTACGTGATAACGCCTGAAAAGCTTCGAGTGCTTCATTATCAGTAATTGAGACATAATCAGCTCTGCCGATACTGTTCAAATAAGCGTGTTGAGGACCAACGGAAGGAAAATCTAATCCGGCTGAGATGGAATAAGATTCTTCAATTTGCCCATCTTTCGTTTGCATAATCGGGGCTTTCATACCGAAATAGATGCCCAATTTACCGTGTTTCAACGGAGCGCCGTGCTTCCCGGTTTCGATGCCATGCCCAGCAGGTTCGACCCCGATTAGGCGAACATTATTTTCTGGTATAAATTCAGCGAACAGGCCAATGGCATTTGAGCCACCACCAACACAGGCAATCACTGCATCAGGCAGACATCCTTCTTTTTCCAGAATTTGCGCTTTGGCTTCTTCACCAATCATGCGCTGGAATTCTCGTACTATTGTTGGGTATGGGTGAGGGCCTGAGGCGGTACCCAATAAGTAATGTGCTTTGTCATAACAACCAGACCAGTCACGCATCGCTTCATTACAAGCATCCTTCAAGGTTGCTGAACCACTGTGAACAGGGATCACTTCAGCTCCCATCAATTGCATGCGGAAGACATTAGGAGATTGGCGTTCAATATCTTTTGCTCCCATATAAATACGACATTTTAGTCCCAACAAAGCACAAGCCAAGGCAGTCGCTACACCGTGCTGACCAGCCCCGGTTTCAGCAATGATCTCATGCTTTCCCATTCGCTTTGCCAGTAATGCCTGCCCCAATACTTGATTGGTTTTGTGAGCACCGCCGTGGAGTAAATCTTCGCGTTTCAGGTACAAACGTGTTTTTGTGCCTTTAGTCAGATTCTGACACAATGTTAAGGCAGTAGGACGACCTGCATAGTTTTTCAATAACGTCTCGAATTCACGCTGAAATTCAGGATCTCTCTGGGCATCGATAAAAGCGTCTTCTAACTGATTAAGTGCGGGGAACAAGCTTTGGGGAACAAATTGTCCGCCAAAATCGCCAAAATAAGGATTCAATTTACTCATTATTTTATTCATCCACTTTCTGTCTGAAAAATTAGTGATAACAGCGTAATTGTTGGAATACTTGTTTGATTTTTTGACTGCTTTTGATTCCCGGAGAAATTTCGACTCCTGAGTTAAAATCCAGCCCATAGCAGCCAAAAGTTGCTGCTTGCCGGCAATTTTCAGTGTTTAGCCCGCCAGCCAAAATGCTATTATTTAAAAAACTATTGTTAAAAAAACTATTATGCTGAAAACGAGAGTCGATTAATTGCCAGTCAAAGGGTGTGCCTGTTCCTCCTGACCCATTATCCAGCAATAAATGATCGACATTGGGCATTGCGGAAAAATCCGCAGATTTGGACATATTAATGGCTTTCCAAATGTCACAGTATTCAGGTAAGAGAGGGCGCAATGTATTGATGTAATGCTCATTTTCATCACCATGTAGCTGAACTGCACTTAGAGAAAGTATTCGGGCAATGTGACTGACAAAATCAACCGATTGATTTTGAAATACACCAACATATTGCAGAGAGGCTTCATTGATAACTTGCTGCGCTTTTTGCAGGTCGATTTTACGTGGTGATTTTTCAGCAAAAATTAAACCACCGTAGACAGCACCCGCCTGTAATGCAATTTTTGCATCTTGTGGACGAGTCAATCCGCAAATTTTGTTATCACCAAAAATTAAACGCCGTAATGCGAGATCTAAATTATTCTGTGCCATTAAAGCACTGCCGATGAGAAAACCGTGAGTAAATTGACTTAACTCCCGCACTTGACGATGCTGGTGGATGCCAGATTCACTGATGATGATAGTCCCTTCAGGTAAATCAACAGCCAGTTTGCGTGTACGATCTAAATCAATAGACAGGTCTCGCAGATCCCGATTGTTGATACCAATAACTTTTGCTCCCAATGCGATTGCCCGTTGTCGTTCCTCTTTATTACTGACCTCGGTCAGTACGCCCATATTAAGTTTGTGTGCCAGTGCGGAAAGTTCACGATACATTTCATCATCAAGCACAGATAGCATGAGTAAAATAGCATCGGCTTGATAGTAACGGGCAAGATAAACCTGATAAGCATCAATAATAAAGTCTTTGCACAAAACAGGTTGATGTATGGCATTGCTGACCATTGTGAGAAAATCGTAACTACCCTGAAAATATTTTTCATCGGTCAATACTGAGATTGCGGCAGCATAGGGCTGATAATTTTTGGCGATGCGTACAGGATCGAAATCCTCGCGAATTAACCCTTTTGAAGGTGATGCTTTTTTGCATTCCAAAATAAAAACAGTTTGTGTATGGGTTAACGCCTGATAAAACCGACGGTGACTAGGGACAATGGAATCGATAAAACTTTCCAACGGCTGCTTTGCCTTACGATTAATTAAGTAGTCCGCTTTATCATCAACAATTTTCTGTAATACGTTGGTCTTCATGATTTAATCCTTGCCGCTAATGCAGTCACTTTTTCATATGCCTGACCGCTGTAAATAGTATTGAGTGCTAATTGGGTACTTTCTCGCAGATCTTCTTGCCCATGAATTTTCATTAAGAGAGCGACATTTGCTGCTACGGCATCAGCGTGGGCTTTGTTGCCATGGCCTTGCAATAGCATCGCCAACATATCGCGATTTTCTTCGGGAGTGCCACCTTTCAGTGAAGATATTGGATGATTTGGCAAACCGAAATCTGCTGCTGTCAACTGATACTGATTAATCTCGCCGTGAATGAGTTCTGCAACATAAGTTGGTGTATGCAAGGCTACTTCATCCATACCTCCGCTGTGTACAACAGCGGCACGTTGATAACCCAAGACTTGTAAAGTGCGGGCTACAGGCGCTATCAATTCAGGGCTGTAAACACCGATTAATGCCAGAGGAGGGCGGGCAGGATTAATCAATGGGCCAAGTATATTGAATAGTGTTCGGGTTTTTAATTGCTGGCGAACCTGGACAGCATGACGGTACCCACTGTGATATTGAGGAGCAAACAGGAAGCAGACACCAATATCATCTAAAGCCTTGCGAGAGTCTTCGGCGCTGCTATCCAATGCAATACCGAATGCGGACAGTAAATCGGATGAACCGGAACGGCTGGAAATACTGCGGTTTCCATGTTTTGCCACTTTAAGGCCACAAGCGGCAGCGATAAAGGCACTGGCTGTTGAAATATTGATGCTATTTGTATTATCTCCGCCTGTCCCGACGATATCACAAAACGTATAGTCGGGGCGGGGAAAGTAAGTTGCATTAGCTAAAAATGCTTGAGCTGCACCCGCTATTTCCTGGGGATGTTCGCCACGCAATTTCAGGCTAATTAATACAGCAGACAGTTGCACATCGCTTAACTCGCCATGGATTATTGCGGTGAATAGTCTCTGGCTTTCTTGCTGTGTCAGTGTTTGGGCACTGAATAATTTGTCAAAAATCAACTGCATTTTACCATTCCTTCCCATTTAATGTTTTTTAGTCTGATGCCCTTAAATGCGATACACCCAAATTCAATTCAATATTTTTTAATTCAATGTCCATGCCAGCGTTTGCTCAAGCAGCTTGGCACCCTGTGTAGTCAGAATAGATTCGGGGTGAAACTGGAATCCACAAACTTTGTGCGTATCATGGCGAACAGCCATCACTGTGCCACAACATGAGGCAGAGACAGTCAGTGTTACAGGGATCTGTACACCGGTAAGTGAGTGATAACGGGCAACAGTCAGGGGATTTGGCAGACCTGCAAACATACCGTGTCCATCATGAGTAGCTGGTGTTGCTTTGCCATGCAGAATTTCTTGGGCAGCAGAGACTTTTCCTCCATAGGCTTCAATAATTGCCTGATGCCCAAGACAGATGCCGATTACCGGGATCTGTCCTATCATTTGTTTGAGCAATTCAGGCATACAGCCAGCATCTGACGGTTTCCCAGGGCCGGGGGATAACATCAGAAGTGGTGATTCCATCTCGTCGAGTTTGGCAATGATTATGTCTGCTGACACTGTATTGCGGTAAATAACGACACGATGACCATGAGTACGCAGTTGATCCACGAGGTTATATGTAAAGGAATCAACATTATCGAGTAAAAGAATATCGGCCATCAGAATGTCACCTCCACATGATGTGCTTGGGCAATCGCGCGAATAACAGCTCTGGCTTTACTGTGAGTTTCATCCACTTCGGATTGGGGGATAGAATCCAAAACAACACCAGCACCGACCTGAACTGTGGCTTGACCGTTTTCCACATAAGCAGAACGAATCACAATGCAGGTATCAAAATCCCCTTTACCAGTGAAATAACCGACAGCTCCGCCATAACTGCCACGCTGCTCACCTTCATATTCAGCAATAAGTTGCATGGCTCTAACTTTAGGTGCTCCCGTCAGCGTCCCCATGTTCATGCAGGCCTGATAGGCATGAAAGATGTCTAAATCGTGCCGGAGTGTGCCAACAACCCGAGAAACGAGATGCATAACAAACGAATAGCGATCGACTTTGGTTAAATCAGCCACATAGCGGCTGCCCGGCTCACAAATACGGGCCAAGTCGTTTCGGGCAAGATCAACCAACATCACGTGTTCAGACATTTCCTTGGCATCAGTACGCATTTCCAGTTCAAGACGACTATCGAAATCAGTATCCGGTTCTCCATTGGCATGGAGTCCGCGTGGGCGTGTACCAGCTATCGGATAGATCTCTATCTGTCGGTTGCTGGAATCATATTTAAGAGCGCTTTCTGGCGAGGCTCCGAACAGGTAAAAGTCCTGATCCTGCATAAAAAACATGTAGGGGCTTGGGTTCTGTTTTTTCAGAACGTGGTAAGCATTGAGTGGAGAAGGGCAAGGCAAAGTAAAACGTCGTGATGGGACTACCTGAAAAATGTCCCCTTGACGGATAGATTGCTGTAATTGTAGCACGATATTTGCGTATTGTTCGTCGCTTAGGTTGCAGTCAATAGTGATATCAGACAATAAAGTAGTAGGCAAAAGTGAGGGAATAGGTTTTGAAATCGCGGAGGCCAATATTGTCATACGCTCGTTGAGGCGTTGCCTTTCAGAATCGGATTCTCCAAACAGCGAAGTTTGTAGAAATGAATGTTTATTCTGATGATCTATTGTCAATAGTGTTTCTGCGAGATAAAAACAAAAATCAGGGCAACGTTGGTGGTTTTTTACTGTGGGTAATGGTTCAAATCCGGCTACTAAATTGTAAGCAAACAATCCACCAACGAAAATGGCATCGGGAGATTCTGAGAAAGATGCTAAAGTTGTTATAGCACGCAATGCATCGAAAACTGAGTCGGATTTTAGTCGGTTGTCTTCATCCAAATTATGCTTGGTAGCAGGAAACTGTGCTCGCATAACCTGTGACTCCACATTCAATTGAGCTTTTTCTGAAAGTAGAGTAGCGAGTATGGGGAGCAGATTTTGGCCATTGACTGTAAGTGCTTCAAAAGTGACCTGACGCTCGTTGGCTGTAATGCGCATGGCACTATCAATGATCAAGATGCTTTTGAGATTCTTTTTACTGTGAATTTCAGCAGACTCCAGCAATAACGTTGCTGGACGATTGCTACAAAGCTGATGAAAAAGCAGTGTTGGATCTGTTTTATAAACAGTATCAATCTGATTTATAGAGATATTAAATTCTTTTCCGATCATGTTCATACCCCATTACTACCTTCATTCACAAAATTTTTTTATAAAAAACAGGTATAAAAAAACCCGCTTTTTAGGGCGGGTTTTGGCACTTGTGTATCGTACTTATGTGCGTAAGCCAACCGCCCGGAATGGGAAGTACTGCCACCAACAATTTACTTGTATAGTTTGCATAAATACGATCATTTTCGAGTGCCTCATGTTTTCTCAATGGTGTTTTGGTAAAGAAGCTCACCTGCCCCTTGTACTAGTAAACTGGTTCGTGATTTGCTTGTCAATAGTTTTTTTAAAATTTTTAGCAAGATGATGATGTAAGGAAGACAACTGATTATTTGAAATCTATGTAACATGTATTCACTCATTATAAGTATTTTGTCAGACCTGATAAAAAATAATTAAAACTAATTTTTTATAAAAACTCGGGTTTTATTTATGTTCTATATATGAATGTCTTAGGTTTCATTTTTAATTTAACATAATAAGATTAATTAAAATTGTTTCTTTTTTATAATAATGGCTCGATTGTAAATCTGTTCTAATGGATATGATGATTTAAAAATTTAATTTTGTTTTTCATGATAATATCACTTTTTAACTGAGGGTTATCATTATGAGTATAAGTAAAATAAGATTGCTTTCCATGTTATTTTTTATTGCTATGGTTTATTTTACTAATGCCAGTGCAATTGAATTAATGAATAATGATACTATTTCAAGTGGGAAATATGATGAGTCAAAAAAAATAAATAATTTATATGCGGATTATAATCTAACCTTTGAAAATGACAGTAAGAATGATGACTTACAAATAAAAATTTCAGATCATTCATGTATGTATAATGTTGGAGATAATGATATTTATTTAAAACCAGGAGGAAAACATCAAGAACACCTTAGAGATAATAATGGTTTTTTTCAAGGATGCTCGGGTGAAAATAAATTTGTTACATGGAAAGCTACTACCTATAAGGAAGGGAATGCATATAAGTCATGTACTTTTAGGTTGGAAACCTATTTTTCAATTACAGGATGGAATACGATAGTAGAAACAGATGATAGTTCATTATTTAACTCCATTAGTGATACTTGTTATCTTGCAGTAACTGCTATGTGTGATGGAGTGAATTGTGGCAACAAGGGTGTTAGTAGTAATACAAGTTATAATCCTAGCAATATTGTTATTACTATTAAAGACGATAACAATTCGGAACGACCACAAATCACATCACCTAAGCCTAATTCAACAGTTGAAAATAACTTCATTACCTTTTTAGGGAAAGGAGCTATGGAAAATGGTTCTTCTATTATTATTAAAACAAGTTTCAATTATTATATATATTCTGTTAAGGCTATAGAAGGTACAGAAAACTGGGAAGGACAACTCTGGATAGATTGTGGTATCACCGGAACAATTTACATTGATGGCGTGGAAAATTCTGATGTAAGCTTTAATGGGCCTCCATGTGGAGCAACAATTACCTCCATTCAGGACGGGCAAACTATTCCTACAGGAAAGTATAACTTATCAGGCCAAGTGAATAGCGATACAGCTGATAATGACAGACGTATTCAGGTGCAAATAACAGGTTACCAAAAAGATGGGACTATTTATGCACCGACGATGAATTACACTCCAGATATTGATACTGGAACGGGTAAATGGAATCTGGAGGGTTTAGAAGCCGTTTGCTTTATTCATTATAAGGCTTCTGTATCTAGTAATTTTGAACTACAGAGCACTAATCAATCTCTTTTACCTCAGATCTCGGGGAAAAAAGAAATCAGCTATAGCACATCACCGTGCCCAATTGAATTAACTGAACCAAAAAATCATGAAGTAGTTTCTTCAACAACGGTTAATGAACAGAATATTTTTATTGGTGGTAAAGCCACTGATGGAACCATTATTGTTAATGTGAAATCTGCAGATTATCAAGGTAACTTCGAACAGTCCTTTCGTGAAAATGTTGTGGATAATAAGTGGAGTGTTGAAGCTGAAAACGTACCTATAGGTATTATGAAAATTCAGGCTAAGAATAGTGACTCGACAGAATTTCCGAGTCAAAACGATAATGCTGAAGTGACTATACTGAGTTCTAAAATTTTTTCTGTAGAAGCTAACAACACCAATGTATTCACCAAATTTTCTGGAACATCTATGCCAGAAGTTGAGGATGAGGATCTCATGCCAGAAGTCAACATATTGCTTTATGAAAATCAGTTGGAAGAAGCATTTACAAATGAGTATGGTGATTGGGTAACAAAGAATAAATATTATGCTAAAAGAGGTGAATATAATTTTACTTTTCAGGAAGAATCAAATAGTGAAATTTATAAATCGCGAGATAAAAAAATACTAAAATGCACTGGTAGCGATAGTGGAATGATTTGTGTTAAATAAAAATAACCATTACTCCATATTCAAGGAGATTACCATGATTTTTTTTAGAAAGATATTTATATTGTTTCTTTTATTTTATTGCGGCAATTTGTTTTCTGATACTGAATTGAGATCTCAACCTTTAGAGACTATTGTAGGGGGAGAAAAAAGTTGTGATACTGATGATAAATGTAAGCCTTGGGTTGTTAGTATTTTTTATAAGAATAATGATGGTGATGAGAAATTTATGTGCAGTGGATCATTGATATCTGAAAAATATGTTCTTACCGCTGCACATTGTGAAATGGATGATAAAGAAATAAAGGAAAAAAAATTCAAAGAATATCTCATTAAAAATTATAAAAAAGAGCAAATAGGCACTGCATCACGTTATGGTTTTATAAAACATTATTTTAACGATAACTCTTATAATGATTTTGCTCTTATACAGTTAGAAAAACCAATAATAAAAGAATGTTGTGGCCATATTCGTCGATTCTTTAATTACGATGAAGCTTATGAAAAGTTGGACAGTAATTATTACCAAGCTTCTGTTTATGGTTATGGACTTAGGGGTATTGATGAAGATACAGGTGAGCAACAAATAAATGACGGTACTCAATATAGAGCCGATGTGAAAATTTTAGCCCCTGCTTTAGATGCTAATGGGAAACAGGGAATTATTATAGAAGCAAATAAAAATAAAGGGATCAGTTCAGGTATTACACAACCCGGAGATTCTGGAGGCCCAGTTATTTGGGATGATACCATTATTGGGGTGACTTCTGCTGGGCTTCAAATGGCTAAAGGGAAATCAGGAGAAATTAATTATCCTCCTGTCTTAATTTCAGATATAACTAATAAGTATTCAGATTCCTCTTTAAATCTTATAAAGTGGTTTTCCAGTACTATGAAACATATTTGGATTTATACTCCAGATTGGAATTCTGAGTTAACAAAACGAGAAGAAAATATTACTGTTAAAGGGTTTGGAAGAGCGTTAAGTAAAATTAAGCTTACTTACACTATCGACAATATTTTACAAGACTCAGTTGAATGTAAAGATAAAGTCAGCTCCTTTCTGGAATGGAAGTGCACTATTCCTCGTGAAAAAATTTTTAAAGATTTAGATGAAACAAAAAATTATAAGATAACTATTATTGCCAGTGAAGTTTCAGACTCTTTATCGAAAAATGAAACATGGACAAAAGATACGATACAAGCAGAAATACCTTCTGTTTCGAAAGAGTTTGGAATTGTTTATCCAACTGATGGAGTAACTATTTATACTGAGGATATTAGGTTACGTGGTTATGCTGATCCTCATTCAGAAGTTCAAGTAACATTGCAAGTTGACTCAGATAATTATGTCTATAAAGAAAAAGAATTATGTCAAGAAAGAGGGGGAAATGGAACAATAAAAACCAATGAATATGGTGAGTGGCTATGTACTATGCAAGTTGATTTAATCAAGGAGATAAAAGAAGATTCGAATGAGGAAGGTATAAATATTAAAATAACGGCGAATCAGAATACAAAATATATAAATATTTATGATCAGGTTAATATAACTCTCTCGGAAGAAAAAACCGTTACAGAGGTAGCATTATCTCTAAATGAAGAAAACTCAGGTTATAAATATAGAAAGTTTTTGAATCTTAACGTTTCTCATGATGAAGATGCTAAGATTGTTTGTGTTTTTAAAGAAGGGTATGTGGATTGTCAAGATAAAAGAATCAATGACAAGGGATTTTATTTGATAAATGCTTCAGGAGAAACTGGAAGTTCTATTTTTAGATTATCAGATATTCAAGCAGCAGCAATACAGAAAGTTGAAGGTGTTGATCCGCTTGATAATAAAAAATTGCTAAAGGAGAGAAATTTAAAAGGAAGATATTTTAAACCTACATTTACCGATAAATATGATCTTTATAATCCGAAAGAAATTTTATCTGCTGAAATTGAAAGTCATAAATTCTCTGGTTATGGTAGTGATAACAGTGGATATACTCTGCCGAATAATGATGTGATCTTACCGTCAGAATATTTTATATGTATGAAGAAAAAAGATAATACACCTTTGCCGGCAGAAGATAATTTATGCTCTAAAGAAGGTAATGATATCTATTTAAAAGTTAAACTAAAAAACAATCAATATTTTGATATTATTCCAACAGAATACACTAAATATCGGGAAAGTCATGACTTTCCAAATTGGGGTATTTCTCTCCCTTCTACACTGGAAGATGGGTTTTATTATATTGAAGTGGCAGATAGGTATCATCCGGTAGGGTTGAAAAAGTTTAAACGTACCTGGATGGGTTTAACGCCTGATAGAACCTACTTTAGTATAGTAAACCCTGAAGTTCAATTCACAGCCCCTTCTGTAGGAGAAACAAATACTGTAGGCAGTCCAAGCTTTTTGTCAGGGAGTTCTAATATACCAGGAGATGAGGTTGCTATTAAAAGACGCAGGATTGACCTTTCGTCAGAGCTAAAAGAAAACAATCAAGACCTTGGTAAGGAAACGTTGATCTGCACAGGTGCTGTGGTCAGCGATAATGGTAACTGGCAATGTGGCAGGCCAATCATTTTCCCGGTAGGCACTTATGAATTAACCGCTGAGTTAATAAAAGAAGGAAAAGTAGTTGCCACAGATGTTACACAACTTACCATTAAAGATAAGAATAATGATGATGAACCCGAAAAGAAAAAATTTGAAATAAATAACCCCAAGAATAATTCAACGGTTGATCCTGATAACCCTATTACCTTTTCTGGCACGTTTAATGGCCCTGCCGGAGGAGGAGGAGGAGGTGGTGGTGGTGGATTTGGCGGTTTTCTAAGTAGTTTGATTGGTGGTGTTTGGGGTGCAATTGAAGGAATTGCTTCTGCATTCAGTGGTGCTCTGGGTTTCTTTTGGGAGTTCACGATTCATCCGGGAGATATTTTCGGTGGCGATACCTATGCGATGACATTACAGGAAACCCAAAATGGCGTGAACGTCGGTGATCCGATTAAATGGACTTTTACTGTCCCGATGCGTATTACCGAGCCTAAACAGGGAGCACAGTACAGATTAAATGACAAAATTTCCATTAAAGGTCAGGGAAGCCCCGATCAATTGATCTTTGTTACAGCCTCTGAATATATTCTACCGCCAGAAAAAGTAACTTTACCGATTTCAAGTGAAGGAATTATTTGCACTGCAACCGTGGATAAAGGAGGAAAATGGTCATGTCCTGATAACCTTGCCATGATCGCAACCAACGAAGGGAAGTTTTTCCTTTATGCGGCTCAGTATCAAAAAACAGGTTCGGCTCAATTGGGTGAATTAGGTGATACTTACGAAAGAACCTCACAAGTTACGCGTAAGTACGAGGTCACCAAAACAAAAATAAACATCACTGCTCCTAATCATGGCGCAAAAGTAACAAAACTGCCTTTTACTGTTTCAGGCACGGGAGAAAAGGGTGCTCAGGTATATATCGAAGGCTTTGGTGGTACTGAGGATTGTAATACCACTATTGATGCATCATCAGGTCAATGGTCCTGCGGGCCTTATCAGCCTGAAGAAGGGAAATACACTATTTCTGCTGATCAATTTATCGATAATCAGATAGTTTCAACCACGCAAATATCTTTTGAAGTCCAAACCAAAACTGTCAAATCTGTGGTGATCACACAACCTCATAATGGCGAGATATATCAGCGTCTTGATAATGTCTTCCCGAAGGGAACAGGTGAGCCGGGAACAACAGTTTGCTTAGATAAAAAAGTTCTTTCTCAGGTTTGTAAGAACAGTGTCACTGTGGATAAACAGGGCAATTGGGAATGGATTGATGGTCTGGATACCGCGGTTAAAGGTGAACAAAAATTGGTGGCAACGGCCTTTTTGGATAACGTGCGTCAATCAACAGCAAAGATTACATTTGATATAGCTCCCGACCCTGGTGAAACCACGTTAACGGTGAAATTACCCAAAGAAAATGAAGTGATCAAAACACCTTCATATAACTTTAGCGGCACAATGCCAAGTAATGCCAAAAATGTCACAGTAAAAGCGTTCGGCGATCATGATGATTGTCATGCGAAGCTCAACATGAAGGATTACACATGGACATGCGGGCCTTACAGTTCTATACCGGGAGATTATGATGTCATGATTGTGGATGATGTCGGTTCTCAGATTAATAGAAATTTCAAAGTACGCTATGGGAATAATTTGCAAATGAGTGTGCTTAAACCAGAGGAAGGGGAACAAATTGCAACTTCGACGTATACAATTAGTGGTAAGGGGCAAGTGGGTGCCCGTGTCACCGTTTCTATTACAGGTAAGCAGATCTGCGAGGTTGATGTCGATGATAATCAAAATTGGGTTTGTCCGAATCCCATAGAGTCAGTTGTGGGCGTATATAGGCTTTTGGCGCAGCAATGGGTAAATAATGTGCCTTTGGGAAAACCAGTAACACGTAATTTTGACGTGGTTTATATGCCGGATATTACTATTACTCCTACTGTTGAACCAATTTGTACAGTTCCAAATGCAAGTGAAATTACAAAAGCACCAGTGAAATATATTCCTATTATGGAGAGTAATGGCACTATTTCTATTCCAATTACGGGAACAGCGACAAAAGGTGCTTATATTTCCCTGAAAGCGAAATCTGCAAATGGAAATCATTGGAACTGTGGTCCCGTACAAGCTTCAAAGATGGATGGTAAATGGAGTTGTAGTCTATATAATGCTCAGATGGGAACATATCAGATAGAAGCTACACAATCCCTTATGATTAATGGCCATGTTTTCAAAAATACTAAAGAGAGTAAGGTTGATGCGGCTGTTTTAGACATTTTCTATCCAGAAGAAAATGGAATCATTGTTTCATATCGCCGTCCAATGTCTATTAAAGTGACGGGGAAAGCGAAACCGGAAATGGTAGCTGTATACAAAGTTCAGAGTACAGGTATGTTTCATAGTGGGGTTGGTTCACCTACAGATATAAAACAAGGAAGTACAACTGCTGATGCTCTGGGGAATTGGAATTTTGAAGTACAGCGTAAGCAATTCGGAGCACAAAACATAAATATTTCTGCTCAATTTTGTGGGCAATTAACTCACTATGAAAGGAAATTTTATTATAGACCTTATATGAAGTAAGTATTTCATCTTTTATTTATAAATGAAAAAATTAATGCATTGATAATGCTTAAAGTGCGGCTGAAATGACAGCCGCCTTACATTGTTCTAAAGAATAAAGTCAACTAATAATCACTTTCCTTCAATTCAATCTCCTATGTTACTATTGTCACTTAGTGCTTGATAGCAGCACTTGATAGATAGTTTTCTTGTTTCACATCCCACAAAAACAGGTAAAAAAACAATGACTGAAGCTGCCAGTGAAATGACAAAACGCTATGACTTACATAGCCATACGACCGCTTCAGATGGGGTTTTATCACCTGAGCAACTCGTGGACAGAGCTATCGCTATGGGTATTCATGTATTAGCAATTACCGATCATGATACGACGGAAGGAATTAAACCTGCTTTAAATCATATCCAGCAAAATAATCTGCCGCTGACATTAGTATCTGGCGCTGAAATTTCAACGTTATGGGAGAACTTTGAAATCCATATTGTGGGTTTAAATATTGATATTAATTCTATTATCTTAAGGGAACTCTTGGCCAAGCAGGTTGATTTAAGAAATCAGCGTGGTATTGAAATTGGACTTCGTCTAGCTAAAGCTGGCATTCCTGATGCTTGGGAAGGCGCATCTCGATTAGCCAATGGCGGGCAGGTTACTCGTGGGCATTTCGCCCGTTACTTGATAGAGGCAGGAGTTGAACCGACGATCCCGAAAGTTTTTAAGAAATATCTGGCAAAGGGAAAAATCGGTTATGTCCCTCCGCAATGGTGTACAATTGAGCAGGCTATTGAAACCATTCACCAAGCAGGGGGGCAAGCTGTAATTGCCCATCCGGGCAGATATGATTTGTCGATGAAATGGCTGAAACGGTTAATAGTTTGGTTTAAACAACATGGTGGTGATGCAATGGAAGTTGCACAGTGCCAGCAAGCACCTAATGAAAGGCAACAACTTGGTCAACTAGCAAGAGAATATGGGCTGAAAGTATCATTGGGATCAGATTTTCACCAACCCTGTTCATGGATAGAACTTGGGCGCAATTTGTGGTTACCTGGTGATGTTGTACCGATATGGCACGACTGGTCACGGATTGGGGCTGCATAGAAGTAGAGGTTATATTATGAGCCAGTTTTTTTATATCCACCCTGACAATCCACAAGCCCGTCTTATTGATCAAAGTGTGGAAGTGCTGAAAAAGGGGGGAGTTGTCATTTATCCTACTGATTCAGGTTATGCCATCGGTTGCTGTCTTGAAAATAAGGATGCCATGACCCGCATATGCCGCATCCGCCAATTGGAAGGACGTCATAATTTTACATTGATATGTCGTGATCTTTCCGAGATCTCGACTTACGCTCATGTGGATAATCAGGCGTTCAGGCTGATCAAAAATAACACACCGGGAAATTACACCTTTATTTTGCAGGCAACAAAAGAAGTTCCCCGCCGTTTGATGAACGAAAAACGTAAAACCATCGGTCTGCGTGTTTCCTCCAATCCTATCGCTTTAGCGTTGCTGGAGAAAATGGGCGAACCATTGATGTCATGTAGTTTGATTTTGCCCGGAAATGATTTTGCGGAGTCCGATCCTGAAGAGATTAAAGATACATTGGGTAAACAAGTTGATTTAATTATTCACGGTGGTTATCTTGGGCAGCAACCAACAACGGTAGTGGATTTAACTGGTGATTCAGCAGTCATTCTTCGTAAAGGCGAAGGTGATATAACACCGTTTTTGTAAGATGTACGATTTAATTTTATTTAATGATACGACGCCTGTGAAGGCGACAATAGAGGTTGCTCAATGAGCGATAAAACAGAAAAGTTACAAAAAGTTCTTGCGCGTTCTGGCCATGGTTCCCGTCGCGAAATTGAAGGGTATATCCAACAAGGGCGCATCAGCATCGATGGCAAAACCGCAACGTTGGGTGATCGAATTGAAGTTAAGCCTTCAGTAAAAATTCGTCTGGATGGACGGATTTTAAATATCAAAGAGCCACAGAAATCAGTTTGCCGTGTTCTGGCTTACTATAAACCGGAAGGTGAGCTATGTACCCGCCATGATCCCGAAGGTCGTCCGACCGTATTTGATCGTCTGCCAAGAATGCAGGATGCGCGATGGATAGCGGTGGGGCGTTTGGATATCAATACTTGCGGGTTACTGTTGTTTACAACCGATGGGGAATTAGCAAACCGTCTGATGCATCCGAGCCGTGAAGTAGAACGTGAATATGCTGTCCGTGTTTTCGGTGAAGTTGATAATGCAAAACTTCGTCAGTTGACCCAAGGCGTTCAATTGGAAGATGGCCCTGCATCATTCAAAACCATTACATTTAAAGGCGGCGAAGGTATCAACCAGTGGTACAACGTCACATTGACGGAAGGCCGTAACCGTGAAGTCAGAAGGTTGTGGGAATCTGTCGGCGTGCAGGTCAGCCGCTTGATCCGTGTACGTTATGGCGATATCGACCTGCCAAAAGGTTTGCCGCGTGCTGGTTGGACTGAGTTGGGGCTGGAACAGACTAACTATTTACGTCAATTGGTTGGTTTGAGCGATGAAATGGTGACGAAAGTAGCTGTTGAGCGTGATCAACGCCGCATTAAGGCTAACCAGATCCGCCGTGCAGTGAAACGACATGCTAAGGTTGCATCCCGTCCAGGGGGAAAACGTCCTGCAAGTAGCTCTCGTCAGAATGCAGGAAGAAAAACGACACCTAAAGGTCGTTAATATCTTCAACCCGCTGTTTCAGTTATACCAACATATTATTGAAACAGCGGGTTTACTTTACCAATCAACGCCTTTCTGTGCTTTGATGCCGGCATCAAAAGCGTGCTTTACCGGTCGCATCTCTGTAATCGTATCAGCATATTCCAGTAACTCTCTGTGACATCCCCGACCAGTGATTATCACACTCTGATGTGAAGGACGCTGTTTGAGTGTAGTTAGAACATCCGCCAGTTCCAGATAACCGTAGCTGACCATATAAGTCAGTTCATCCAAAACCACAAGATGCAATGAAGGATCGGACAACATCATCAAGGCATGTTTCCATGCAGTCTGGCAAGCTTCGGTGTCTGTTTCACGGTTTTGTGTTTCCCACGTGAAACCTGTTGCCATTACATGAAATTCAACCCCTTGCTGTGCCAGAAAATTTCTTTCACCGCTTTCCCATGTCCCTTTGATAAATTGGATAACGCCAACGCGCTGAGCATGCCCGATTGCACGAGTGACGGTGCCAAATGCAGCGGTGGTTTTTCCTTTTCCGTTTCCGGTGAATACAATGACGATCCCGCGTTCTTGCTGTGCTGCTTCAATACGGGCATCGACTTTCTCTTTCAGACGTTGTTGTCTTTTGTGGTACTGGTTGTTATCTCTCGTCATGATTCAGCAGGCCCCGCTTTGCGACTGGGTTGAGCATCAAAACTGATGCCAGAATCATTCAGGCTATCATCACCCATAACATAAAGATAGACAGGCATAATATCCGCTGGTGTTTTTAGTTTGGCTGAGTTCTCATCAGGAAATGCACTGGCACGCATACTGGTACGGGTTCCACCCGGATTGATACAATTAATACGCAGGGTAGTGTCTTGATATTCTTGCGCCAAAATCTGCATAAAACCTTCTGTGGCAAATTTGGAAACAGAATAGGCACCCCAGCCACTTCGCCCTTCACGCCCTACTCTGGAACTGGTAAATATTAAAGCGCCGTTGGGCGCTTTTAGCAACAAAGGAATCAATGCCTGAGTCAGCATGAAAGTTGCATTGACATTTACTTGCATTACATCATGCCAAAGTTGTGCGGGTTGCTCTATGATAGGTGCGACGACGCCGAGAAGCCCTGCATTGTGTAAAACGCCATCCAGACGGGAATAATGCTGTGCCAGCTTCCTAGAGAAATCCTGGCATTCTTGTGCGGTTACCGTCAAAAGATCTATTGGGGGTTATAAGCCGGAACCGCCGAAAATTCCGTTACCCTAAATTTAGCCCCGCGATAAGCGTATCGAGGTCAATAATTTTACCCTTGTTCTGGAAAATATAATGCCCGTTCAGCAAAATATGCTGCCAGGCTACGGGGGATATTTGAGTTATCAATGCGAGTATTTTGATGTTGCCTGATACTTCCGATTTATTCAGTAGTCGGGATAAAATCGCGGAATTATAGTAGATGATGGCATTAGCAATCAATCGCCCACACTGATTACTGATTTCCGTTTCAATGTCAGTTCGCCCGGTGAGTTCTTTTTTGCCGCCGACCTGTGCTATGGATGAACGGAGTTGATGATAAGATTCAAGCCGATTCTGTGAGCGGTGTACATTTCGCTCTAACTGTGGATCACGCAGGTAACGTAGCGTATATAGGCTACGTATCAGCCGATCATACTCAAAGATAGCGCGACGCGTTGGATTGGGCGCCGTATAAGTACACAGCTTACGAATAAGCAGACCTTGCGTCATTTCTTTCAACCCTAACGTGGCTACTATCCGGTCAATATTGGCTTTTTCGCGTATAATGAGCTGGTTATCAATCTGACCGACGGGTTGAATCAGACATTTTCTGTATATTCCCGGGTCATCAGCACAATACAGCGTCTGTAGTTGCGCATTCAGGCTGGTGAAGCGAGGCTCAAAACGCAGGCCAAACCAGTGAAGGATCGCGAAGTTAGCCTTATTAACACTGTGCATATCACCGGTGATGGCGGTGGGTACGATATCCGAGGTGTTACGATACCAGATATCAAAAACATGGTAAGCCTCATATTCATTTGTGCCTATCAGATAGCCATTGAGAGGCACATGGTTACATAAAAGTGTGTAGGCGACCACGCCTTTGCCACGTCCAAAATATTTACGTGAATGGCGCGCTTTCACTGTCGGGTGTTCAATACCGAATTTCTGCCCATCGACTGCACCGTACAGGACATCCTGATTAAACGAATAATGTGAAAAGATCGGCAGTGCGGCAACCGCATTACTGATGCAGTCATTGGCTGCCTGTAATGTTGCCTGACGCAGGTACTGTTGGTATGTATTTTCCAGAATGTGGTAAGGAATATCACCGGTTCGCGCCATGACTTTATTGCCGTGGTTCATCGCCTGAGCAATGATGACAGCCATCAGACTGTCAGTTTCAGCCTGTTTTTTCGCATAACGGGGTTGTAAGGGCTTCATCACCGACAGAAAATGGCACTGTTCATTCACGAAACGAAATACATCGGCAATATCGCAGAACGGTAGCTGGGCATAAAATGTTTGCTCCTGAGGCTTCAGATTATCCGTCTTGGGTTTGCGCCAATGCAATTTCTGGGTATCCTTGTCATATTCCAGATGTTTAAGCTGGCCTTGTTTCAGTTCGCGGTTAAAAGCCCGCCATTGTTGATGTAACTCAGATGACAGGGTATCCAACAAAACATCAACGGGTTGCTGCAGGAAAGGGATCGCCATTTGCGCCAGAACATCACTCTTATCTTCATTTGAAACCAGCTCATCGGAAAGATGGCGGTGTTGCAGGCTGTCATCAAGATAAAACTCGCCCGACTGAAATCGTTTTCTTATCTGACGGTATAGCCAGAATTCATAACGGTCGGCGTGCAAATGAGTTGGGTTACCGGCAGTGTCAAATATCAGCAGATACGGGCGCAGTCGCTTTGGTAATGTTGCAGGCGGACATTCGGTAAGCGGTCGTTGTGAAAGCCGCTGTTTTTTGCTGAAAGTATCTTTAGCCCAGATGAGCGCTTTAAGCCACGGACAGGCAGGGTCAATACAGGCAAAACTCAGCTCGATATACAGTGGACGCAAATGGCGGCGAACGCGTCCAGACAATTTGTCGACTGATTGCCAGTGTAGTGTCATTTTTTTCAGTGGCTTATCGCTCATACGCCGTGCGGTATTCTGCACTGCTTCTCTTGGCATAATTGTCCAGGCTTGCTGACGTACTTCACCAAACGGCGTCAGATCAGATACCCTGTCATCGACGTACAGTGACAGCAGATGGCCCACCTGTGAGGTCTCCTGATGGCGTTTGGCTTGCTCATTGGCGAAGGCCTTTTTTGCGCCAGCACGGCTTTCATCTTCCAATTGCTTCATATGAAAAGCCATCGCATCAACCAGGTTGTCAGTAAACTGCCGATAACGCCACCAGGCATAACAAAGTAAATAGAGCCGGGTTTGATCGGCTTTCAGATGACGTAAATCGTAGACGGTGTAAAAATTCACCAAACTTGCGTAATAACGCAAGCTCTGCTGTGAAATGCCCAGCCTGGGTTCTAACACTCTGAAGATATTATACAAGGGTTTCAGCGTAGTACGTTTTTCACGCTCTCGTGCCATCTGACGCCAGCCAAAATCTTTGGCATCTTGTCTGAGCACTGCCAGTTGAGACAAGGTATCATCACGTACCAAAAGCTGATCCAATAAAGTTATGACAGTTTCGTCCAAAACATCGGCCAGAATATTTTCCAGGCGCTGGCGTTCAGCAGAAAGCGCCTGACTAACCAGATCCTGTAATGTGGTGTAACCGGGCCGAACAATTTTGTTTTGGTTGAGCCAGATGACCAATTCGGCGGCAACAAAACCCGGGGCTGCATCTCGCCGCACGACATGAGCCGCGTGCTGTGCGAACTGAGGCAGCAATTTTCCAGACCAGGATTGATAACTAAATAATTGGGTGATTTGCTCACGTTGAGTATAACGTTCATGTTTAGTGATAAGTTCTTCCCCGAATAATTCATCATGGAAGTAACGACTTATCACGAATGTGCAATCCTCTCTGACTTCATACCAGTCAAAGCGGAAGAAAGCTTGCTTGGCTTTGAAATAGCCGATCTGAAGGATGCAATAGATTTGGGCATGAAAGCTTGGCCGACTACTGGCGAGTGCCAGCTCGGATTCAGTTAAGGCCAGAAATTGCAACCTCTGTGCATCATCAAAATCAGGCAGGCCATACAGAGCCTCTTGCTCAGCCTCGGTTAATATGGACAGCCTTTCGCTTTTACGGGTTATTTTATTTGTATGGTGAGCTACCATGCTGACTCCGGGAAATACATGTCCGTAAGGGGATCGCTCTGCGGACGGTAAAAATTAAATTTGCGCTTCAGAGAAAATCACTGCTGACGTTGTCTCATATAACTGGTACGGTATCAATCTCTTTCACGGCTCCTTAAACGTACACTTTATGACTGAAATACGGATTGGCTATGCCCGCTGCTCCACGGATAAACAGGATTTGACTGCCCAACAGGAAGCGTTGGTAAAACTCGGTGTCTCCCCGGACAGAATTTACATCGACAAAGGGCTGACGGGTTCAAACCGGCAAAGGCCTGGTCTGGATCAGGCACTAGCTGCCGTGCGCAGCGGTGACACGCTGGTTGTTCCCAAGCTTGACCGCCTGGCACGTTCGGTACCTGATGCACGTGAGATAGCTGATGCATTACAGGTCAGGGGTGTGAAACTAGCGCTGGGAACCAGTCTCTACGATCCGGCAGACCCGATGGGGAAAATGTTCTTCAATGTGCTGGCGACCTTTGCTGAGTTTGAGGGTGATCTGATACGCCTGCGTACTCGGGAAGGCATGGCCATTGCGCGGGCGAAGGGGAAACTGAGGGGGAAACAGCCAAAGCTGTCTGAAAAACAACAAAAAGAGCTGTGCCGCATGCGGGAAACGGGCAAATACTCGATCAGCGATCTGGCTGAGTTATTTTCAGTCTCACGGCCAACTGTTTATCGAACACTGTCACGAGGACAAAAATGATCGACTTAACCGCAGAGCAGCAACAACTGGCGAAAATAGTTCATGATTATGCCTGCCGGTTTCCTCCGACAGAAGATGGAGATGCCCAGTTATTACAGGGTTGCTATGATTATATGGAGGCTTTCAAACAAGTGCTCGATAATTCATCAAAAGTCCAGATGGATTACATTTGCCTGCAATATCCAGGATTTTTTCGCTTTGCAACATGGATGGAACGACTGGCACAGGGGATTGCTGATGGAGTTATCGAGGTTCCGAAAGATCACTAAAAAGTAGGCGGCAAAATTTTGGCGGCTTCCCGCTTACAAC
This sequence comes from Xenorhabdus sp. Sc-CR9, assembly GCF_963897815.1. Classification (NCBI taxonomy): domain Bacteria; kingdom Pseudomonadati; phylum Pseudomonadota; class Gammaproteobacteria; order Enterobacterales; family Morganellaceae; genus Xenorhabdus; species Xenorhabdus sp. Sc-CR9. The sequence continues at coordinate 1,085 of NZ_CAWQTY010000138.1, read as the reverse complement.
CCCGGATCGGATTTATATTGATAAAGGACTGACCGGGATAAACCGGCAACGCCCCGGATTGGATCAGGCACTGGCCGCAGTGAGATGCGGTGACACACTGGTTGTTCCAAAACTGGACCGACTGGCGCGCTCTGTACCGGATGCGCGTGACATTGCGGATTCATTACAGGTGAGAGGCATCAAACTGGCTCTGGGCCAGAGTATTTATGATCCGACAGACCCGCTGGGTAAAATGTTTTTTAATGTGGTGGCCACCTTTGCGGAATTTTAAGGCGATTTGATACGGCATGGCGATAGCCCGGGCGAAAGGAAAACTACGAGGAAAACAACCTAAACTGTCCAATAAGCAACAGAAAGAATTGTGCCGGATGCACGGTACAGGAGAGTATTCGATCAGTGATTTGGCCGAACTTTTTTCAGTATCGAGATCCACGGTTTACCGAACATTGAACCGCAACAAAAGGGCAAATGATAACTAACAGGCATTAGTCATGAAAAATAAGAAGCTAAAAAAATTCCGACAAGAACTTGATGCATTAGGGTTCATTGAAAAAGATCCGGATGTGGTGGGTTATGTATTATTTAATACGCAGAACAACCGATTTGCGACGATGGATGAAAATGAGTTTGGCATGGCGATATATGCCGATGATATTGACGGAGCCTATTTAGCACCCTCGCAACTTGATGCATTAATAAATATTGATTTTTTACCGATATCAGAGCAAACCAATATTACCGTTATTTCGGTCATTGAGAATCCATTATTTGGATTAATGCTGAAAAAACAAGAGCAAACTTAAGGTGACGGAAATTTCGGCGGTTCCGGCTTACAACCCCTATTGTATATACCAATCGCCATTGAAGATGCTTGATTTCTTATCCAAACCCGATCATGCTTGCAACCATGAAAATTCATCTGACATCCGAACAAAAACGTGCCCTCGAATTGATGCATGATACGACTCGTGATAGTCGAGTCTGTGATCGCATCAAGGCCGTGCTTTTGGCATCAGAGGGCTGGACAGCTCAGATGATTGCCCAAGCCTTACGTATTCATGAAAGTACGGTAAGCCGTCATCTAA